>NZ_JCACCM010000187.1:0-92429 GCF_059501405.1 Myxacorys sp. | reverse complement strand
GTGCTTCCTATCCTACTTTCTCTACTCTCACAATGAATTAACCCTGGGGGCAACCCTTCTTCCCGTGGGGAAAGGAGCCAAACTCTTGTTTCCTCTCCTGCGGGAGAGGGCTAGGGTGAGGGCGATTCGGATGGCAAATTAAATATTGTCAGGGTAATAATTGCAATCACCTAATTTTCGCGTAATTTCTATCCCTCACCTTTGTTCATTGTTAGCGTTACATCGCAATTGAGTCCTGCCTGTTGCTGCTCTGCGGTTTTCCGTTCTCATCATTGGGTTTCATATCTTTAACTTTGGGCGTTGAATAGCTAAACTCGCCGCTATCCTTAGGCGTTTGGTAGAGCCGTTTCCAAGGAGGTGCACCCTACGCTAATCGCAGGCAACATCTTGTTCAACTTGATGCCGAAATCAGTAGAATCCTCTGTAGTAGTCGGAGAAGGAGGGAGCATTGCCACTATGAAGAGTATTCCTGAAAGACGTTATGATCTCGATTGGCTCAGAGTGCTAGCGGTGCTGCTCCTGATTTATTTCCACACCGCCGCCATTTTTTATCGGGGCAACTTGGGAGAGTTTTATGTGACGAATGCTGTGCCAAGTCCAGCGTTGGGAGTCTTTATCTCGTTTGTGCATCAGTGGCACATGCCGATGTTCTTCTTTCTATCAGGAGCCGCCGCTTGGTTTTCTCTAGAAACTCGTACAGCGGGCCAGTATGCAAAGGAGCGATTCCAGCGATTGTTTATTCCTTTTGTATTTGGCACGCTGGTTTTAGTTCCTCCCCAAGTTTACTACCGATTGTTAAATACACGTGAATATAAGGCTTCTTATCTCCAGTTTTATCCGCAGTTCTTTAATGGCATTCGCCCAACTGGAAACTTTGAATGGGCGCATCTGTGGTTTATCGTTTATCTTTTTGTGTTTTCGCTCATTGCCCTACCCATTTTTATTTATTTAAAGCAGCAATCTGCACAGCGTTGGTATACCTCGATTGCAACCAGGTTAGAACGATCAGGGGTGATCGCTTATCCTGCGTTGCCTCTAGCGCTGATTGAAGGACTGCTTCGCCCTAGATGGATTGGCTTTCAGAATCTCTACGATGATTGGGCAAATGTCTTGCTCTATCTTTCTTACTTTGGGTATGGCTACATTTTTTGCAGCGATCGCCGATTTGGGCAAATCGTTGATCGACAGCGAGCGTGGATCATGGGGATTGCGATCGCTAGCATGTCAATTTTGGTTGGATTGTGGATCACCGACACGGTTCCAGACCGAAGCTATTCCCCTGCTTATATGAGCTACCAAGCGTTTCGGGGCTTTACTTCCTGGTGCTGGGTGCTGCTGCTGCTGAGTCTAGCGCGATCGCACCTAAACGTTAAGACTCGGCTGCTGCAATACGCGAACGAAGCATCCTACCCGTTCTACATCCTTCATCAAACGGTGGTTGTGATGATTGGATTTCATGTTGTGCAGTGGAATACAGGAATCTTGGAGAAGTTTATCGTCATCAGTACAGGTTCACTTATAGGAACGCTCGGCTTGTATGAGGGGTTGGTTAGGCGCATCAATTTCACAAGATTTTGTCTTGGACTGAAGCCTATTCAGCCGCAGAAAACAACTGATCAATCTATTCAAAAGTAAACAGGTCTAGAATACTTTAGACTGATTGCACGACGCCCGTTCATTTTAAGCTATCTAAAGAATGAGTTTGATTAGCGCCTCATTTTGCCAGAACCTCTGCCTAAGGGGCGATTTGGCTGATGAACCAGATGCAGTAGAACGTTAGAGTATAAATCTTATGGAGATTGTATTCTATGAAACTGAACTATTTAACGAAAACGCTTTCGATGATGGGACGCTGGATCGTTACAACCTTGTTCTGTGTATCCGCGATCGCGTTTGTTTGGCAGGGTGCATTCTTCTCAAACACCTCAGCCCTCGCTAGTCCTGCTGCAACATTGATTGCGGATGCAGGCAGTAAGGCTGAAGGGAAAGTAAATGAATTTGCTGGAGACAACAAGAGTTTTGTCCGAGATGTGAAAGACAAAGTTCAGGACGCTGCTAAGAGCAATGCCGCTAAAGTTGATCAAGCAACTGATGATGATAACCCTATTGCAGGTAAAGCCAAGCGAGATGCGGCTCGAATTCAGAAGAGAGCAGAAGAAGATGCAACTCGGACTCAGGAAGCGATCGACAACAACAAGAACGTTGTTGAGCGAGCTGTAGAAGGTATCAAGGATGCTTTCGGTAACTAGAGAACCGCTACTAGTTTGAACAATCAATGGACGTTGTTTATCACTGCATCTACTCAGATCTGAAGAAAGGATGCACATTGATTGACTATGATTCTATTTCCATAGACAGAAGATAGAATGTGAAGATAAAGCTTAGCGCGATTGTGTTTAGACCAGCGATCGCGCTGAGCTTTTGAATATATAGGTTGTGATAATAAATTCAATACGCAAATTGCACTATCTCCGCTGCTAACTCAATCACGAAACTTAGATGAGGGTTGAAGCATGTTTGTAAGACGTTAAGCTATTGCCCGAAACAACAGCCTTAGTTCAGCAGCTTAGATAGATTAGAGGTTTCTGAGCCTGTAACAACCCTACTAACAGTTAAAAGGGGTAGTGTTCTAGAATTGACCTCAACAAAGGCATATTCGACTGGCGTACGTCAGTTAAGGCGTGAGATAGTGACTACCGAAAGACCAATGGGGGTCAATGAAGAGACGATTGCCAGATTCAACTACTTCCTCGAGTCTTTGCGGTAAACCTTGCTGTTGTCTTGTATCTCTAATGAACAAGCATCAGATATCAAGACGATGAACCGCTTTTTTACTCTGGTTTTGACCACGATTCTTTGGATTGCCGCCTGCTCAGGTGTTGCACAATCTGCTTCTCGGTCTGATGCGATGGCACAACTGCCACGCCCTTTGCAAGCCTGTCGTTCAAATGCTCCAGTATTGTCAGTTGCACCCTTCCCAACGTTGCACCCCGATGCTTTAAACGCGAGAGTGCCAGTCATGATGTATCACGACATTCTACCTGCAAAGAAAGTCGCTTATGACTTGACGCCTCAAGAATTAAGACAGCACTTTGAGCGAATAAGGTCGAGTCAGCTCACGCCAATAAGCCTCGATCGCTTGATTGCTCATCTGCGCACAGGCAGCCAGTTACCTGAAAAACCAATCTTACTGACGTTCGATGATGGCTACGGAGGGCACTATCAATACGCCTATCCGCTCTTGAAAGAATATGGATACCCGGCTGTGTTCTCGATTCACACCAGTTCAGTTGGTGTGAATGTCGGACGAACGCATGTGAGTTGGCAAGACCTGAAAACGATGGCAAATGATCCCCTCGTGACCATTGCCTCTCATAGCAAAACTCATCCTGCGCTAACCAGACTCTCGGATCAAAAGCTGACCCAAGAAGTTGTGGACTCGAAGAAAATTCTTGAATCAAAGCTCGCTCGCCCGGTGCAGTACTTTACTTATCCGTATGGCAATTACGATGCTAGAGTCAAGCGAGTTGTGGCAAATGCTGGCTATCTTGCCGCGATCGCGTTTGCCATGCCGACGGAGCGCTTTGCGAATCAGTCAACAGATTTGTTGAGTCTGGCTCGATTTGAAAAATCTCAGCTCGAAAAAGTGATTCCTCGAGCTTGGGGTGGTTCTTCAAAGTTGTGCCAGTGAACTGCAAACGACTGGTGCGATTTCACTGGGATCAAGCGATCAACAATGCCATGACTAATCCTGTCCGGTATCGTCAACTTAACGCAATCTAGCCCTACTGATTGAGAATAAGTACATTTACCCCGAAGCATCAGCATTCTGGTCTCCGTAAATTAACTATATGTCTCAACCAGAAAACTCTTGAACTGTTAAGTTGACAATCCCAATTGATGTCAAGCCCTCAAAACTGCGAACTCTCTGCGCTGCGAGGACAAGATTCTGCTATTTGATTGACAACGCTACCTGAAGGGCTTGATCTAGAACTTTAGTGGCTTTTGTTCGATTTGCAACTCGGTCTTTAGCATTGTATTGAGCAGCGATCGCGATCAGTGCTCGGCTCTTATACTCTTTTGCTCGTGTCGCTTGGGCAACTCGTAAGGCTTGCTCAAATTGTCCATTTCGAGCGAATGATTGGGCTAAAGCAGGCATCAACCAATCTAAATGAGCAGAATCGTTAGAAGGCGGTTGAATCGACTGCACGATTTGCTTTGCCCGCTCTGGTTTGCCTGCCTCAGCATAAGCCAGCGCGACTTCAGGTAGGATGCCTCTAACCCGCTCCCGTTGAGCAATTTGCAAGGCCTGGTCATACTGCTGGTTCGCCAGATAATATCTGACAATTTCAGAGAGGGTCAAGTCTTTTGCCGTTACGAGCGATCGCGCCAACTTCACCGCTTGAGCGACTTCTCCAGCTTTGGCATACTGCATCGCGATCGCTTGAAATACTCGCTCCCGGTCCATCCGCGTCCCAATTCGACCTGCCAGCTGCCGCGCCGTCTGCAACTGTCCGATTTCAGCATACCCCCTTGCGACTTGTGCCAAGGCAGAATTGCGAAGAGATGGTTTTAATGCCTGTGCTCTGGATTGAGCCATCGCTAAAACCGTCTTGGCTTGGCTCAATTGCCCTACAGCGGCGTACTGAGTCGCCACATTGGTTAGAGAATAGACTTTGTTTGATGGAAACTGAGTCAATCGCAGTGCCTCAATTTCCGGTAGGACTTGATCGAGCAGTGCGATCGCTTGCGGTTTCTGTCCACTCCCAATTAGCATCTCGGAGATTTGCAGTTTTTGAGTGATGTCCCAAGACTTATCCTCTTGCGATTGCGACTGAGGATGAGCGCGGATACTCTCGAGAGCTTGCTGAAGTGTTGGTAGTAGGAATTTTGATTGTCCGATGCGCTTGAGTTCAAAGACCATTCCCAGGAGGATTTGCCGTCCAGTTTGACGATCCGGATTGCGTTGAGCAATGGTGATCGCTTCGTCTAAAATTTGCCTCGCTTGATCGGGCTTTTGGTCTTCTTGATAAGCTGCAGCAATTCTTACCATTGCGATCGGGCGAAACCAATTATCAACTCCTCGGATAATTGCTAGCGCAAAATCGTAATAATCCGCTTTTGCGTATTCACCCGCTCTGTTGAGCAACGATTCTTCCGGTGAGGTCGCGCTGAGGGTACAGTTTGCGATCGTCTGAGCGTGGCCAACTTGAAATGCTTTCGTGAGCAATTGTTGGCCTTTACTTGTTTGCCCCACTAGCGTGTACCCGTTTGCAACTCGCATTAGAGGCACCGCTTTATAACAATCACTCGGCATTGTCTCTGCCATGGATAGCGCTTGGTCCAAAATTTTCACAGCCGCTTGCGGTTCAGTCACTGCATATTGAAACGCAATCTCAGCCACTAAAGGAGCTTTAAACGCGCTTCTTTCCTTATATTGAGAGGCAGTCCCAGCTAAAGGAGCTTTAGACGCGCTTCTCTCCTTCCCAAATCCCGACTGAATCGGCAATAGCACCGTAAGCAGAGCAGCAACTGTTAACACTGTGCCTCGTTTGATCCCTAGCGCCATGTCTCCGTCCTCAATTTTGGAAATGTGGTCATGATTTTGGTGACGCGAAATCAAACAGTAAGTCCGACTTTGTTATCCCAATTTCACTTAAGCTTCATCAATACCTTCAACTAAGCTTCATCAATGCCTTCAACTGGTATCGTCTGGTTCAGCATATTTGTGAATGTTATGTCGTAAGTTCTTAAAATTCTTACAGGAAGTAAGTTGCGTAACTTTTGCACTCTAGACTGAGTCAGCAAGTTAGGTTGGAATTGAGTGATAGTGATGTTGAGGTTCTGTTTGAGACCAATTTCTGCTGCAAGTTTAGTGATTGAATAGAACCAATCAGCTTGTTGCATATTCAATTAAATGTTCATTCACCTCACTGGAATGATGTCAAGCAAGAACCTATGGCATTAGTACATACAATTTTGGCGGTCTTAGTCGAGCAGCCCTGTAGTGGGTATGACTTGAGAAAGCGGTTTGAAGGCTCGGTTGGCTTCTTCTGGAAAACTAGCTTTCAACAGATCTATCGAGAGTTGACCAAATTAGAAGAACAGGGACTATTGCAGTCTCAAGTTGTCCAACAGGAGAATCGCCCCGATAAGAAGATTTATTCGGTCACTGAAACGGGAAAACAGTATTTAAGGGATTGGATCGCTCACCCATCTGAAGTCAGTTCCTTAAAAGATGATCTACTGGTAAAGCTGTTTGCTGGATATTTAGTGCCTACGCAGGCGATCGTAGCGGAGCTCGAGCAACATCGACAGCAACACTTGCAACAGTTATCGACCTATCAAGGAATCGAGCAACGCTATTTTGAGAACCCAGATGCCCTTTCTACACAGAGCAAGTTTCAATACATGACCTTGCGCTATGGCATTCGGCAGGAGATGGAATGGTTGAACTGGTGCGATGAGGCAATTCAGTTTTTGAGCATAGACTCGCACGAATGCTGCTAATGCCGCTTACGACTATTCAACCATATTGCTCCAGTAGAGTGATTAAAGTCGAAATTTTGCACCCCGATTCATTACATCTCTTCCAACTCCATCCCTTTAGTTTCCTTGATGAAAAAGGCCACGAAAAAGATTGAGATTGCGGCAGCTATTGTGTAAAGACCGTAAGCAGTACCCAAGCCAAAATATTGTAATAGCGGAGGAAAAGTTGTAGAGACAATAAAGTTCGCTATCCACTGAGCCGCTGCCGCGATCGACAACGCAGCCGCGCGAATCTTGTTATTAAACATTTCTCCCAGTAGCACCCAGACTACAGGCCCCCAGGAGAACCCGAAGCAGAACACGTAGAGGTTGGCGGCGAGAAGAGCGATGATGCCTGACGACCCAGCTAACGTAGGATTGCCTGCCGCATCTACCTGAGCCTGCCCAAAAATAACGGTCAGTATCCCTAAGGTAATGGTCATGCCAACCGAGCCCAGCAGGAGCAGGGGTTTGCGACCAAATTTGTCTACAGAAGAAATCGCAATCAGGGTTGTAATAATGTTGACGGCTCCGGTCAGCACGGTGAGCTTGAGGGAGTCTTGTTCAGAGAAACCCACAGCTCTCCACAACACGCTGCTGTAGTAGAAGATCACATTAATGCCAACGAACTGCTGCAATACCGATAAGCCGATGCCTACCCAAACGATCGGTAACAGTCTGTTGTTTCTGCCTAACAAGTCAGAAAAGTTGGGCTTGCGCTCTCGTAGGACTGTTTCCCGAATTTCCTCAATCTTTGACTGGACGTTGCCTCCCAAAATCTTGCCAAGAACGAAAGACGCTTCCTGTTCCCGCCCTTGGGCAACCAAGTAGCGGGGAGATTCTGGAATCGATAGGGCTGCCACCCCATAAAGTACGGCTGGAAAGGCTTCCGTCCAAAACATCCAGCGCCAAGCTGCAATTCCGAACAAGAACGGCAACTCTGCTGAACCGGCTGATATAGCAATAAAGTAGTCGGTCAGTAAGGCAATGAAAATCCCAACGACGATCGCGAGTTGCTGAAGAGACCCGAGCCGTCCTCTCAAGTTGGAGGGAGAACACTCGGCAATGTAGGCAGGCGCGATCACGCTGGCCGCACCGACGGCCAGCCCACCTAATGCCCGCCAAAAGATAAAATCCCAAATGGTGAAGGCTATTCCAGAACCAATGGCACTAATGGTAAACAGCACAGATGCGATGACCATTGCCTTGACTCGACCATAGCGGTCTGCAATTTGTCCGGCACAGAAGGCTCCGATCGCAGATGCTAACAGCGCTAAAGATACTGCAAGACCTGTCATCCAACTGGTGGCATTGTAGGCTTTTGTCAAAGCAGCGACCGCACCGTTGATCACAGCAGTGTCAAACCCGAACAAAAAACCGCCGAGAGCAGCAGCCCCAGCGATCAAAATGACATAATATGTGCCAGCTTTACGAGTTGTAGAGGACATGGATATTCCCTTTAGAATCTAGAAGTGTTACGAGCCGCGATGAAGTGCTACGCAGTGGCTGAAAGCTTTCTAGTAAGGCTATTGAGCTTTTCTGCTTCTCAGTCTGTCTAGGAGTTTTGGCATCCTTTAGAAGTTACTCCATGTAGCGTGGATGCCCTTGTACTCAAGATTAGGTTTAGCTGACTGAGATATCCTACCCTCTAGGGTAGGGTTCTAGGGGTTGTTAGGAGTTTTGGAGATGTTCATACCGATCTGCGATCGCAAGTTTATAGCTTGAGTGATCAAATGACGCGATCGACAAAACTCCGTACCCATTTTTAATTGACCGAAACATGATCCTCAGTGAACTCTGGTGGCATACATAAAAAAGCGTCTGATATAAAATATCAGACGCTTTTCATTAAAGACTATAACTAATGGCGAGCTTACTTAGTCTGCTTGTGCAGCGTTGTCCTTCAACGCATCAACGCTCCGCTTAGCCGTATCGGAATACATCTGTCCAAAATCTTTGACAGCTTCTACAGATTCTTTGCCAATTCGTCCCGCCCGTCCGTCAGAATCACCTTTCGTCTCGCGAGCTTCTTTGTTCCATTCTCCGGTCGTTTTGGGTCGATCAGAATCATTTTGGTGAGCTATCTTGTCTATCTCTTTGGTTGCAGCCTGGGCACCGCCCTCTAGATTAGGATTTGTCGTCAGCAATAGAAAACCAACGAGAGCAACGGCCAAGAGGCTTTTAACTTGAAGGGTTTGAAGTAAAGAACCAACGTAAGCAACTGCCTTAGAAATCAAATCTTTCATAATACATTCCATCCATTTTTCAAATGTAGACCTACAACACTGCTTAGCTAAAACACTAACTAAAACAGTCCAACCTTATTGAGCAACACCATAATAAGCACCGGCAGCAACAGCAATCAGAGTGAGGACTCCGATCGAAGTGCTAACGATAAAAAGCAATGAGGGCTTTTGAGGAAGTGGAGTTTCGCTGTCGTGCTGGACTCCAGGAGTTTTAACTTGATCTGAATCTGTTTTCATTGTATTGACCACTTTGTACTGTACTAACCACTTACTACTGAGCTACTGAGCAGCTTTTCCGCCGTTGGTCGGAAGGCTGTCAGTGAGAAAGCTTCTTCAAAATCAACGTCGTTACTCTTAACTCTTAGTTTGTCGTTCTTTTAGTTTGAGTAAGTTCACGATTTTGTACTGTCGTATATCACAGTAATCAAACGCTGCCCTTGACTCTTCCTTCGTAGGTAATAAGAAGCCAGTGAACGTTTGAAAGACTTTTCGGATTAAGCTTCTCTCTCTAGATACGGAGGAAATTTTCTAATAAAGCAAAATACCTGAACTGCAATTAGCGCAAAGCGCAACTTTAGAGGAAACGACTTTGCAGGCTCCGAAGAACCGCGTCATTCTTCCAAATTGCACTGTCGAGTTGCACTGTGCGCTGATCGCACTGGCCCACTAAATTTTTTCTGACATCACTGTTTTGTAGAAGGCGCAGGAGACGCAGGAGGGGGCGCACTCGAAGCTGGAGCCGTTGACGCTGCTGGAGAAGCACCAGGAGAAGGAGAAGCACTCGGAGACGGCGTTTGCTCTCCAGATTGAATAACGAGAGGGACTCCATATCCGCCGCCTGTGCCTTCCGTCACGAGTTGCCTGGGATTTGTGGTTGAGCGAGTTTGAGCATCAGCGAGACTGCGCTGATATTGAGATAGTTTTTGCCTAACAGCCGAGTTTTGATTGGCGATCGGTTTGAGGAGCGCGATCGCTTTTTGCCATTGGCTCACGGCCAGCAGCCAATCGTCTTTAGATTGAGCCGATTCAGCCAAGCTTGAAGCACTCACCGCTTTATCGTCTGCCTGTTCCAGAAGTGCAGCAAGATCTGCCTGAGAGAGCTTCTTTCCAGGTTTGACAGCAACGACTGTCCGAACCGGAGCACCATTACTCGTGAGCGGTGCGATCGTTGGACTCGGAGTTGCGATCGTATAGCCCTTCTTCTCAAACGGGAGCGGCTCCACGGGGCGCGGAGTCGGAGGCGACGAGTAAGCGGTCGGCAAGGTCGAACAACTTCCCATCAGCACCATCAGCAGCGCAAGGCTGGAAGGCTTGATCCAGCTGTCTCTTTGAAAGTTGCGCGTTGCGCTAATCGTACGGTTAGGAGCAGACATCGACGATCACACCATTTCACTACTGCTCGTTATTGTGCCTTCATCTTCTGGTTTGATCGCATCTGCTTCCCTTGGTTCTGCATTACCGTTAAAATCTGTAAAGGATGTTGTAGGTGAAATTGCGGAATGCGTGTTGCGATCGTTGGGGCAGGATTGGCAGGGTTAGCGGCGGCGGTAGAACTGGTAGACGCAGGACACGAGGTTGAACTGTTTGAAGCTCGTCCGTTTGTGGGCGGCAAGGTGGGTAGCTGGGTTGATGCCAGTGGCAACCATATTGAAATGGGCTTGCACGTCTTCTTCAACAACTACTACAACTTGTTTGCTCTACTCAAGAAAATTGGCGCATTTGAGAATTTGCTGCCCAAAGAGCATGTGCATACCTTCGTGAATCGAGGCGGCGAGATTAGTACGCTCGATTTTCGGTTTTTGCTCGGTGCGCCGTTTCATGGGCTGAAGGCATTTTTTACCACCGGGCAATTAACGCTACAAGACAAAGTGCAGAATGCGATCGCGCTGGGCACAAGTCCGATTGTTCCAGGTTTGGTGAATGCTGATGTCGCCATGAAAATGATTCGTGACCTCGATGATATTAGCTTTGCCGATTGGTTTCGCCGTCACGGTGGATCGCAGAATAGTCTCAAGCGGATGTGGGATCCGATCGCACTGGCGCTTGGCTTCATTGACACCGAAGAGATTTCGGCGCGATGTATGTTGACGATCTTTATGATGTTCGCCTCCAAAACAGAAGCATCGCGGCTGAATCTGCTGGCTGGATCACCTGCGGAATACCTGATTAAACCGATTATTCAATACATTGAGTCAAAAGGGGCAACGGTTCACACCCGTCGTCAAACGCGCAAAATTTTATTTGAGGGCGAAGGCGAGCGCACAAAAGTAACTGGATTAGCCATTGCCAACGGCGACTCAGAAGAGATTGTGACTGCCGACGTTTATCTGGCCGCCTGCGATGTTCCTGGCATCCAGCGCCTTTTGCCCAAAGAATGGCGCACCATCAAATCCTTCGACAACATCTACAAACTCGAAGCGGTTCCGGTGGCTACGGTTCAAATGCGATTTGATGGTTGGGTGACAGAATTGAGCGATTCGGAAGCACGTAAACAAGTTGACCATGCAGCGGGCATTGATAACTTGCTCTACAGTGCCGATGCCGATTTCTCGTGTTTTGCCGATCTAGCGCTCTCAAGCCCGAAAGACTACTACCGGGAAGGGCAAGGTTCACTCATGCAGGTTGTGCTGACGCCTGGTGATCCGTTTGTGCCCATGAGTAATGAAGCGATCGCGCAACATGCTCTGAAGCAAATTCACGATCTGTTCCCTTCCTCTCGTGAACTAAATATGACTTGGTTTAACGTGGTCAAACTCGCACAATCGCTGTATCGCGAAAATCCTGGCATGGAGCCTTATCGCCCGGCTCAGAAAACGCCTGTCGAAAATTTCTTCTTAGCGGGTAGCTACACCGCGCAGGATTACATTGACAGCATGGAAGGCGCGACGATTTCCGGTAAGCAAGCGGCACAAGCCATTCTTGAACCGACAGGTCATAAAGTCCAAGGTGTAGGATTGTTCAAGTACTAATTGACTTAACTCTCTAATTAACTTAACTCTATGTCTGACTGGTTGGAACACACGGTTCAAGTTGAAGTCGAGGCTGCGATCGATCAAGTTTGGAGTCTCTGGTCAGACTTGGAGCAAATGCCCAAGTGGATGAAATGGATCGATTCAGTAACGGTGTTGCCAGAAGATCCAGAACTGTCGCGCTGGAAACTGGCGACGGGTGGACTTGAATTTAGTTGGAAGTCCCGTATTACCAAGAAGATTCCGAATCAGATTATTCAGTGGGAATCGGTCGATGGATTGCCCAATCGAGGGGCAATTCGGTTCTACGATCGCGGCGATCGCGGCAGCGTTGTCAAAATGAGCATTGCCTATGCGATTCCTGGATTTCTCGGTCAGTTGATGGATAACCTTTTTCTCGGTCGCGCGGTCGAGGCAACGCTAAAGTCAGACTTAGAGCGCTTTAGAGCCTACGCGCTAAAAGCTCAAAACACGGAGATCTAGGCTCGACCGAAAGCCTAAGAAGATTGACACTGGCGGTCTATTTTCTAGAGCTTATTTTCACCAAATTCTGTAGTTCAAGGCTGCATATTGCCCTGAACTTAATGGGATTTTGATGTGCGGCTCCAATTGGAAACAGAGCTTATTTGCTTGCTGTAGAACTCGTTTGAGTCTGAGCCACCTGAAGCGATTTTGCTAATTCTGCCACGGCTGTCTCTAACGCGAGTCCCGCATCCATCGCGACCCAACCTTCCGTTGTTTCCTGTCGAAACTCAAAGTGGAGGTGCGGTCCGGTAGAATTTCCTGTACTTCCCACTCGCCCGATCGCATTTCCCTGCTTAATCACCTCGCCTGGTTTCACAAACACTTCAGACAGGTGAGCATACAGAGTCTGCTGGCTGCCCTGACCATGCTCTAACGCCACTGCCAATCCATATCCGCCAAAAAAGTCCGCCATAATCACGCGACCCGTTAAAGCGGCTAAGACAGGCGTTCCCATTGGCGCACCGAGATCCGTTCCAGAATGGAAGCGGCTATTTCCGGTGATGGGGTGAATGCGCCAACCAAATAGAGACGTGATTGAAGCGGGAAGCGACAACGGAAATAGCAGCTTAATATCGCCATTGCCGACTTGCCCGATCGGTCTAACCGTGCGATTGTAATAGGCTTTTACCGTACTGTAGGCTTGTCCTACTGACGGAGTGTAGGGCGCTTCAATCTGTGCTGATTCTCCAGAACTCCAGCCGATTCCACTAGAGGATAGATGAATGGGTCCCACTTGAACTGGGGCCACACTCACCGCGTCTCTCGATGACCAGGTGGGAGCGCTGTATTCTGGAGCAGATTGCGATCGCCGGGAAATGCCTTCAGAATTCCGTTCTGCACTGATTGCAGGTGTTTCGTAGCGTTCCGTTGCACCTAAGCTGTAATCGGTGCGATCGATGAATGAACCTGCATCTCCACTGCCAGTCTCACTAGGAGCAACAGATGGCTCTGGTAGTGCCTCAGCGGGGGCAGAAGGGGCAGGAGCCGTTGGTACAGCAAGGTCAGGCTGCACAGCGGGAAGAGTATCGATCGCCTCTTGTGCCAAGCCACTGCTTGTACTCAATACAACTATCCCAACGATCCATCCTAAACCCTGTAGCCCCAGTAAACGTCGAGCCAGAAATGTCTGAGCGGCAGTGCGAAGAGTCATGTCATCAAGTCCTTTAACGTAAAGAAGCAAATACTTACAAGCGTTCTATTTCCAATTGCGACTCTACATATGCACCTAAGAATAAACGTCTGGGAAACAAAAAATGGATCAACGCAAGTCATAAAAGCTTCACATGGTCTATTTTGCCTCATCCATTCAAAATCCATTCAAAAAAATGGCTTCACTCAGCAGAACGGTTTTCTAGTTGCTCAAAAATCAGTCATGTTGAGGCTCTAAACGGAGCACAGGTTAGCCAATACCATTTATCCAGAGGGACACGATTGATAAGGGACACGATTGATGCGATCGCGGATGCCCAATAAGCTTTCACCCTTATTATTGAGCCAGATTGCTAACCGCTCGCCGCAATTGAGCTAGAGAGCGGTTGTAGCCAATGATGGCGCTGACCCGGTTACCACGGGCGCGAGTCAAATCCGTTTCAGCGTTAATTCGCTCAGTCTGCGTTCCGACGCCCGCCTGCAGTCTTAGAACCGCCAATCGTAACGCTTCTAGCGCCTGTGTCACGGCTTGCTCTGTGGTTGCAATGTTAACGAGGTTCGCTTGGAGATTCGCATAGGATTGCTCAACTTGAAACCGAATCGTATTGCGGTTTTGAGCAAACCGGCTTTCAGCAATTTCTTTATCTTTCTCTCGTTGTCTCGCTCTTGCGATCGTCGCTCCCCCATCAAACAGGTTCCACCGCGCTTGCAGCGCAAAGGCGTAGTTATCGCCTGTTGATGCATCGCTGCCAAAGCCTTGAGAAAAGCCGTAATCAGCACTTGCGCTGAGGGTTGGACCATTAGCCGATAAAACCGCGCGGCGCTGTTGCTCGCTAATGTCTCGTTGCACTAGTTGCTCTTCTAACTCAGAGCGATTTCTGTAGGCTAAGACAATGCTATCCTCGAGCGGTAGTGCCCAACTTCCAGCTACTTCCACCGGATCAGCCGCTGTCACATTGGCATATTCAGGTAAACTCAATCGCTGTGATAGCTGACGCCGCCGAATCACCTGGGCGGCTTGCGCATTGGTGAGTTGCTGTTGAGCATTGGCCAGGTTCACTTGGGCACGCAAAACATCAAATCGAGTTCCCAGTCCAGCCCTTTCTTGGGCAAGCGCGTCATTCACGTTTGCTTGGGCATTGGCAACGGCGGCTTGATTGATTCGCACCTGCTCATCGGCATCTTGCAAATCGTAGTAGTCGCCGGATACATCGAGCCGGAGTTGTTCGCGAGTGCGTTCCAAGGCTAACTCAGTCGCTCGCACTTGTCGTTCGGCAGCTCGCAAATTCGCGTTGCGTAAGCCAGACGTATACAGGTCATAGCTTAGTTGCAGTGAGCCGCTCAAGGCAGTTCGCACCGAACTGGTACTGCCTAAATTAGAGAAGTCAGTTACGGTAGTTGGCGATGTAACGCCTGTAGAGGTCTGAGGTTGCTGCACCGTGCCGCTCGTATCACCACCATCAACTGTCTGAGCGGCAACTCGACTAGCACTGGTTAGACTACTCGTTGGGCCAGTTGCGCCAGTCGTAGTACCTGTTGTCGTGCCGCCAGTTGTGGTACCTGTATTGTTTGTAGTAGTACCCGTTGTATTTCCGGTTGTATTTCCCGAGGTAGTACCCGTTGTGTTACCTGAGGTAGTACCCGTTGCGTTACCTGTCGTGTTTCCCGTGGTCTGACCTGAGAGAGGCGACGTTTGGGTTTGCGGCGTTGTCACAATACTACCAAGGCCAGTACCACCAACCGTACTACCTGTAGACAGCCCTGTTCCAGAGGAACCCAAAGAACTAAAGGACGACGATGAGCCGCCCACATTGCTACCGGAGCGAGACAGACGTGCCCCGAAACTCAAGGTTGGCAAAAAGGATGAGCGCGCTTCTCGTAAGGTTGCTTGACTGCGTTCTACCTCTAGGCGAGAAATTTCGATATCTCGGTTGTTGCGCTCGGCAAGTTCAATGGCTTGCTGTAAAGAAATTTGCCGAGTGTCACGAAGCTGGACTTCACTGGGTCGGGTGGGAAATGAAAGCGGATTTGCAGATGGATTAAGTTGTTCTGGAACAGGAACAGATTTAGCCGGTGGAGTAGATGGTGCGCTTGAAGGAGCCGAACCAGGTTGAGGAGTGGGCGTTACGGTTGCTGGGCTGGGCGCAGGGCTGGGTTGAGTAGGGGTTGTTGGGCTGGATGGGGGGGTGGAGGTACCAGCGGGTGGAAACGGAGTGGTTTGGGCTGGAGCGGACGTTGCTTGGCTGATGGTTGCTTGGCTAGTTGGAATAGGCTTGGCAGTGTTACCAGGGTTCGCCGCATTTACCCATAGCTGGTTAACAGACTGAGCCGAGGGCAGGGAAGCGCCAAACTCATTCGCGATTTGAGCGATCGCAGATGGCGTTAACGTCGCCGTTGCAGCTGAAGCAAGCGAGATGGGCGGTTCTGGCTCGTCTTGGGCAGCACGACTAGAAGCAGGCTTTGCGTGTGTCATTTCTGTATGACCCAAGACGATCAACGCTCCTACACCAAATGCAAATAAATGAAGACACGTTTTCATACGATTTCGATTAGCCCACAATGAAACGTCTAGGAGAAACTGAGGCTTTAGGATTAGAGATTTAGGATTATAAGTCAAGCACTCACCTCTCACCCCTTAAGTCCAGATTTAATAGGTTCAGATTTTATCTTGAACGTCAGCAACCTTAAGCAGGATACCGTTTGACGCAGAAAATCGCCAAACCTTTTTGTAATTTGCTCAGAACGGATGATTATTCGCCCTTTAAGTACATTGCTTAGCCTAAAAAAGATTCAGTTGTCTAATTAGGCATCTAACTAAGCTGTGTACGGAATTTATTAGTACTGATCGTTAGGAGAACGATCGCGAACCCAAGTAATGCAAGTGCTTCAGGATACAATACATCAAGACCGTTTCCTTTTAGAAGAACGCCGCGTGAGATGGTGACAAAATGGCGCAAGGGATTCGCAAGCGAGAAGATCTGGAAGAATTTTGGCATACTTTCCACAGGCGCGATCGCGCCTGATAGCTGAATCAGGGGCAGATTGATAAAAAATGAAGTCAGAATTGCCTGCTGCTGCGTCCGACACACCGTTGCGAGTAGAAAGCCAATTCCGATACCGACGCAGGCATACAGCCCCGCAAAAAATAGGTATAAAAAGATATTTCCTCTAAAGGGAACTCGGAAGATAAAAGTGGCAACACTCAGCGCTAAGATCACTTCTCCTAGCAACAGAATAAACAATGGAACCACTTTCGCTAAAATAATTTCCCATGCGGCAGCAGGCGTCATCAATAGCTGTTCGAGCGTACCCGTATCTTTTTCTCGCACAACTGCCGCCGTAGACACCAGAGAACTGCCTAAGTTGAGAACCAACCCAATCACTCCCGGCACAATAAACCAGCTAGACACTAATCCAGGATTGTACAGAATCGTCGCTTGCGTTTGAATCGGCGGCACAACGTCTGGCGTGAACTGGCGACTAAATTGATTGATGATCTGGCTCATATATCCGTTGGCGATTCCTGCTGTATTGGCATCAACCGCATCAATCAGTACCTGAACTTCGGCGGGCTGATCGCTCTTCAACAGACGGTTGAAGTTTGGCGGAATGACCAGCCCAGCGGTGATTTGTCCTCGTCGGACTTGTTCGCCTAGAGCCTGTTCGTCGAGAGTGGCTGATTTCACCTCAAAGACCTCGTTTGCAGTTAAGGCAGAAATTAACTCACGGCTCATGGGTGTATTGGAATAGTCGGTAATGCCCAGTTTGAGATGCTGCACATCGGGGTTGAGTGCAAATCCAAAGATCAGCAGTTGAATGGTGGGAGGAAACACCAGGAGGAAGATGAGTTGCTTGTTGCGAAGAATTTGACTAATTTCTTTGACAGACAGCACCCAAAAGCGACTCTCAATTAACCGTCGAAAAAGTTTCATAGGACCGCATGGGACAAGATTGGCAAAAACCGAAAAACCAGTAATAAAAGAACCATTCGCTCTTTAAAAATCGTGATTGTTAAACTCTATCTACTGCTTCCACCTCCGTTTCCTAACCAGATAGCTGCATTCGACGAATAATTTTGCGAGCAATATTAAATAGAAGAAACGCCAGTAAAGCCAACAGCAAAGGAGCCGACCATACGCCTGACCAACCTGTTCCTCGCACAAAGGCATCACGGGTTAATTCGATGTAGTACCGGGCTGGAACTAGGTTTGTGATCAGCGATAGCGGAAACGGAATGTTGCTGAGGGGATAGATAAAACCAGACAATAACAGGGACAACAGAAAGCCTACAGTGGCTACTCCCTGAACGGCAACCGATCGATTACTCGCACGCACGCCGATAAGCAATCCAAACATGATGTTGGCAGCCAAAAACACAACCGAACCAATCAGCAACGGGGTTGGATCTCCAACAAATCCGAGTTGCCAAATCGTACAGCCTAATCCCAGGACAAATAACGTTTGCCCGATCGCAACGATAAAATAGGCAAGTCCTTTTCCAAGCAGTAGCTCAGCTGCGCTGACGCTGGACGCATAGATTTGCAGAATCGTTCCCTGCTCCTTCTCACGAGACATAGCTAACGCCGCTAACAACGATGGGTAAATCGCCAAAATTACCCCAAAAACACCCGGAACAATATAAAGCGACTCTTGACGCCCTGGATTAAACCAAAGCCTAATGCGAGGTAAAATTTTGCTAGACGACTGCAATAGATTTTGATCTTGGATAAAAACATTCGTGAACGCTTGAATACTATTTTTGATCACACGAGCGTTGTTCACATCGGTTCCGTCAATCAAGACTTGAACAACACTAGTTTTTCCAGCTTTAACATCTCGGCTAAACTCTGGGGAGATAATCACAGCCGCTTTTGCTAATCCTCGTTCAATTCCATCCCGAATCGGATCAGTGCCGCTCCATTGAACGGGAAGAAATTGATTCGTGGCGTATAAGCGTTCAACATAACTTTGGCTAAGATTACTGTGATCAAAATCCTGCACAATCAGGGTGATGTTCTTGGCTTCCAACCGAATTGCAAAGCCGAAGATAAATAGCGTCATCACAGGCAGGATGAACGCTAACGCTAACGTTAGGCGATCGCGCCGAAATTGAGCCAGTTCTTTGCTGCATTGAGCTAAAATTCGCTTCATGGCTTGACCTGCGCGCGTTGAACCACACTGATAAAGGCATCTTCAAGAGAGTAAGGGATTGGGCGGATTGAGGAGATCGTCAGGTGAGCCGCTTGGAGGCGCGATCGCACCGCGTCTATTTCTGCTGGATCCTCGATCGCGACATGTAAGCGATCGGCAAAAATTGACACCCGCCACGACTCCATCTGCTGTTTCAGCACATTAGACGCCGCTTGAGTTGGATTTGGTTCATGACGCTCTGAAGCAGTAACAATCACTTCAACGAGTTGTCCTGGCTGTGCGGCTTTGATTTGGCTAGGAGAGCCCTCTAGCACGGTTTCTCCTGCCACCATAAAGCTCATACGATTACACTGCTCGGCTTCTTCGAGGTAGTGGGTAGTCACAAGAATCGCGGTTCCGTTGCGGGCGAAGTCGTTGATGAGCCGCCAAAACTGACGACGCGCCAACGGATCAACGCCCGATGTAGGTTCATCGAGAAACAGAATGTCTGGTTCGTGCATCACAGATGCCCCAAAGGCGACGCGCTGCTTCCAACCGCCGGGAAGTTGTCCAGTCAGCATGTTTTCTTGTCCTTCGAGTCCGCACGTGGCGATCACCCAATCGATTTTTTCGCGGCGGAGTTTACGCGGCACACCATAGACACCGCTATAAAACTCTAGGTTCTGAAGAATGGTGAGGTCATCGTAAAGCGTAAATTTTTGGCTCATATAGCCGATTCTGCGTCTCAGTTCGCTCGTGCGAAGATTGCCACGCTCTCCGCCTAAAGAGATATCGCCAGCGCTAGCAGGAAGTAAACCACACAGCATTTTGATCGTTGTGGTTTTGCCTGCGCCGTTGGCTCCAAGTAACCCAAAAATTTCGCCATAGCGGATCTCAATGTTGACGTTTTTAACTGCCTGAAAGTCGCCAAACCTACGATCGAGCTTATTTGCGTAAATCGCAATTTGATCGTTGGCGCGTCTTTGTCCGCCTCGCGCTCTTGGAAATTCAAAAAATTCAGGAGCAGAACCTTGTTGACGGAGACGAGTCACGAAGACATTTTCTAGCGTCGGCTCGGCGGATTCAAGGGCAGATAGGTCTAAATTGTGTTGGGCAAAAAGCTGTTTGACTTGAGTTTTCCCAGCTTGAGGATCGCTGACGAGAACATCTAAGCGATCGCCAAAGGTTTGAGTATCAATCAGGTGAGCGGATGGGGCACTCGTGAGAATGCGTTCGGCGCTAGCGAGGTCAGAGGTGTGAACTTCTAGACGGTGCAAGCCTAAGTTGCGCTTGAGTTCGGCGGGCGTTCCGATTTCTTGAATTTGACCGTCGTACATGAGGGCGACGCGATCGCAGCGTTCGGCTTCATCGAGATAGGGCGTGGCAACCACGACGGTGACCCCTTCTGATGCAAGCGCAGCGAGAACATCCCAGAATTCCCGGCGAGAAACCGGATCAACTCCGGTCGTGGGTTCGTCGAGCAGCAGCAGTTCGGGTTGAGACACCAAAGCACAGCAAAGCGCCAGCTTTTGCTTCATCCCGCCTGAGAGTTGCCCCGCTAAGCGATCGCTGAACCGATCCAAACTCATTAACTGGAGATACTTACGCCGCCGCTCTTGAAAAATCTGAGCATCGACTTCGCGCAAGCCTGCAACATAGCGCAAATTCTCATCGAGGCTCAAATCTAGGTACAGCGAAAACTGCTGAGTTAGGTAGCCAATTTTTAGCCGTGCATCTCGCGCAGGTTGCCCCAAGACCTGAACCTCTCCCGCCGTCGCTTCTAAAACGCCGCCAAGAATATGAAAGGTCGTCGTTTTTCCAGCACCATCAGGACCAATCAAGCCAAAAATTTCGCCCCGCTGCACTGTAAAGTCGATTCCTCGAACGGCGGCAACCCGTCCGTAGTGTTTGTGGAGATCGTGAACGTGGAGAACATCGTTGGAGGGATGAGGAATGAGGGAGATCTTCGACCCGCTTCGCGAGGAGGGATGAATTGGGTTTTGAGAATGTATTGGATTTTGAGAATGTGTTGTGGCACTCTGACTCATACAGTTGACCTCACAAATGGCTCTACGCTTAATTTTTCATCCCTCATCTCATCCTTCATTCCTCAACTTAATCTCTCCATCCGCAGGCATTCCAGGTTTTGCAAACCCCGATGGATCGTCAATCGAGAGTTTGATTCCAAAGACTTGTTTCACGCGATCGTCACGAAAATAGATATTCTCTGGCGTGAACGACGCTTTGGGATCGATCGCAGCGACTCTAGCACTCAATGGCTGAGTCGGATTGGAATCGAGAAAGACACTAGCTGGCTGCCCCACTCGAATCTTTCCGATGTCTCCTTCTGGAACGAATCCGCGTAAATAAACCGTGTTCAAATCGATGACTGTTAGTAATGTTCGACCTGTTGCGACAACGGCTCCAGGTTCCACAGGTCGGGCCGTTACGACCCCATGAATGGGGCTTTTAATCTCGAATGAGTCTAAGCGTTTCTGATATTGCTGCTGTTTTGCGATCGCAGTTTTAACGTTGGCTTGAGCCGCCGCGAGTTTGGCTTGGGCTTGCTGACGTTGTTGATAAAGTCCTTCTAGCTGAGCATCTCGGATTTGAGGATTGAGCCGCGTGGTTTCAACTTGAGTCAGGCTACCAGAGGCAGCATTCAGCTGATCACGGGCAGCTCTAGCGGCATCTTGACGAGCTTGTAGGGTGGCTTGAGCCGTTCCAACTGAGGCTTGAGCGACTTCAAAATTGGTTTGCGACTGCTCAAACTGCTGGCGATCGATTGCGCCTTGAGCGACGAGTTGAGCATAGCGATCGCGGTCTTTCTGAGCAAATTTCAGTCGCGACTCGGCTTCTTTTACCTGCGCTTGTGCCTGTTTCACCTGCGCCTCTGCCTGCGACAGTTGCGCCCGCGCAGACGACACGGTAGAAGACGCTTGCTCAATCCGACCCCGTGCATCTCCTCTAGACTGCACTAGATTGAGTTGCGCTTCCTGAATCCGACTATCGACGACAGCAATGTCGAGTTTGGCTTGCTGTTCTGCCTGCCTTGCCGCTGCGACCTCTGACGTTGCCGCTAGCAGTTGAGCATTGACTTCTTCATCGGTGAGTTGCGCCACAACTTGCCCTGTCTGTACTTCATCTCCTTCCCGAAAATTCATTGAGGTGATGCGTCCAGCCGTTTTCGCGCCAATATCGGTTTCATTGGCTTCGATGCGTCCACTCAACTTGAGACTTGTGGCAGCCGGACGCGGAATCAGCAACCAAATGCCATAACCGAGTGCCGCGATCGCTAGCACAACTGGAATGAGTAGTCTAGGATTTGGCTTGCGTCTCGCAGATTTCTGCGGTTCAGCCGCTTGAGGGCTGTCAGCAGGTTGAGGAAGAGTCTGAGTCATAATTAGTACACCTTGCGATCGCGGCAAATCGTGATCGTTTCTGATGATTTATACCAATCATACTAGACCGTCTAGTATGATTAGACAAGTCTGATTTGAAAAAATTAATCTCGATTCGGGTTCCTCACTATGACTAAATCAGCGACTAAATCAGATCCGCCCCTCACCCAAAAGCAAGAACAGATTCTTCAAGGAGCAACGCGGATTTTCTTGACCTTTGGGTATGCCGGAACCAGTATGGATCGGGTGGCAGCCGAAGCAGGCGTTTCTAAGCAGACTATTTACAGCCACTTTGGCGATAAGGAAAAGTTGTTCATCGCGCTGATTGAACGCATCACAATTGGGCGATTTCGGGATCTGATCGGGTCTGAGTCTCACGCAAAAGCGCCTGAAACGTTGCTACGAGAACTTGCAACGACGTATTTAACGAAGGTTGCAGGCAACCCAGAATACATTTCTCTAATGCGGATAACGATTGCTGAATCAGAGCGATTTCCAGATCTTGCAAAGTTGTTTTCTCAAACTGTGATTCTGCGTGGAAAATTCCTGCTAATTGAGTATCTCAAGGCTCACCCAGAGCTGAATATTTCTGATGCAGAAGCGATCGCTCACATTTTCTTTGGCTCCCTCGTCTCTTATGTGATGTTTCAAAACATTATGCACGGTCGAGAATTGATGCCGTTGGAGAGCGATCGCTTGATTAACACGCTGATCGATTTGATTTTAGGACGCTCTAACTGAAGGACGAACGCTTTGATCCTTGCTGACGGTTCCGTACAAGCTACTGCCCTTGTAGCCTTGCAGCCGCATTCTCGGCGCGTTGGCGTTCATCACTCAGTTTCTGCTCTCCGTACAGTCTTGCGGCTTGCTGATAGTCCTGAAGCGCTGCGTTATTGTCTCCAGATGCAAGGTAGGCGTTAGCACGATTGAAATAGGCATCAGCAAACGCAGAGTCGATGCGAATCGCTTGATCGTAGTCTGCGATCGCCCGCTGTCGATCGCCTGCTTTTGCATACTCAATGCCTCGGTTGTAGTAAAAGTTAGGATTATTGGGATTGAGCGTGATCGCTTGGGTGTAGCTGTCGATCGCACCTTGGCGATCGCTTCCCTGGCTTTTGCGATAGGCATCTTGAAAAAATTCTTCGGCGTTAGAGAAGTTATTGGCGGAGCGGGGAAGCAGCGGCAGAAACACAGCAAATAGAACGGCTCCGAGCAATGCTAGAACGGCGAGTCCTGCAAGTGCAATCAACCAACCATCCGAAGAAAAGTCGCGCGGTAAATTTCGCTCTTGGAGAAACTGGTTCATCCGCTCTAAACGAGTGGAAGGGCGATTGTCGAGTTCTGTTGGGGCAACTGGAGGGTCAGGAGCGTTAAGAGACGTTTCGGGTGGGGGAGCTACAGTTTGTTGACCTGGATCAGCCACTCCTGCTGCTGCCATGCCTGCCACAGGGTAAGGAGCGAGAGTAGGAGTATCCCTTCTTGCATTAGAGTCTGGTTGTAGATCGTATCGAGAACCAGAGTCTGGGCTTAGATCGTAGACTTCTTGCAATCGCATCAACTCGGTTTGAGTGTTGTCGCTAATTTGTCCACCTTGGGCAATGTTGGTGCGGAGGTCTTCTAGCTGCTTGCGCTTGTTCTGTTGGATCTCGAACGGCTGAACGACTTCTGCTTTGATTTGATTCGCGATCGCATCTGGAACACCGTGCTTAATTTGTAGTGCATCCAAAATTTTATTTCCGACCGGAGAAATCTCTCCTTGACTTGCCAAACTCAGCGCTTCTTTGCGGAAGTCGAGATATGGAGCCTGAGCGATCGTAATTTCGTAGCCATGACCCATTGTGTAGAGTCTGGGTTTAGCAGCAGGAAGCTTTGTAGCAATGCGATCGCAAATATAGTCATGCAACTCGATGATCGAAATTTGTCCGTCAAGAGTTCGATGCCCGATTCCGTCTGCCATCCCCGTCGATAGACCCTCGATCAGAGATTGAGTGTAGGTAGAGAGGGCAGATTTTTCTTGAGGCGAGTAGTCGAGTGACCACGGCGACGTAAGCAGGACGCGGCGTTTACCGCTAAGCTGCTGTCCGATCTTGTCAATATCGCTGTCTGCAACCATACCTTGAGCATAGGCACCACTAAAACAGCCATCGAGAATGAGAATTTGCTGCTGTGATCGACAGTTCTCTAAGCTCTCTTGCACCTCTGCCATCGAAAGCGCGGTCTCGTTTAGCTTATCGCGTCGGGTCGCGCGGCTTGCTAAAAATAATTGCCCATAGTCATCGACAATGCCATATCCAGAGAAGTAAACCAGAACAACTTCATTGGATGAGCAGTTGGTCAGCATTTTCAGGGCGGAGCGCAACTGTTGCAAATCTGGATCGAGCAGCGACGCCACTTCTAATGCACGAACCGCGCCGATGTGTGGATGTTGCAGAACGTCTTGCAGTTTTTTTACGTCTTCTGTCGCGGCAGGCAACGCGCTAAAACTTTTGTCTTCGTACTGACCAACCCCAATAAGCAGTGCTGCTGTCATGCAAGCCCCCGATCGATGTGCTAATCGTCAAACTATCAAGCAATCCCTTGGTAAAGAAGATTATCAGAATTTCTTCTGAAAAGGGGTGTATCAGCACGAGAAGTAGCCAGAAATAGCGCGAATACAGAAATAGCGCATCCAGATCTGCGATTTCTCGAAGCAGATCTTTGCACAAGATTTTTGCGATTTTTTGCACAGTGGAGGATGCAATTTAGGATGTCCCACTACGCCGATCGAGAATGATGAAGAACTATCGCTTAATCATACTCATAACGACTATGATTAAGGAATTACAGTTTAAATTTGTCGTTTTAATTCTGGATGTCCTATGGCTCACCTCACTGAACGACGCCCTGAAAACGCAGACGGTGATCTTTACGTCGATCGCTCCTGCATCGATTGCGATACCTGTCGTTGGATGGCTCCAGCCATTTTTTCTCGCGATCGCGCTCAATCGATCGTCTATCATCAGCCTCAAACCGAATCCGAACGCCTAAGCGCAATGCAGGCGCTTTTGGCATGTCCTACCGCATCGATTGGAACCGTTGACAAACCGACAGATATTAAAATCGCTCAAGCGAGTTTTCCGATTCTAGTAGCAGAGAATGTTTATCACTGTGGCTATCACGCTGAGAATTCCTTCGGGGCAGCAAGCTACCTGATCCAGCGATCGGAAGGAAACATTTTGGTCGATTCCCCTCGATTTACACCGCCGCTTGTGAAGCGAATCGAAGCGATGGGAGGCGTGCGCTATTTGTATCTAACCCATCGTGATGATGTTGCCGATCACCAGAAATTTCATGATCATTTTGGCTGCGATCGTATCCTCCACACCGACGAAATTACTCGCGGCACGGAGAGCGTTGAACTCAGATTGACTGGGCTCGAGCCAATCCAACTCGATCCAGAATTGCTGATCATTCCTGTTCCTGGACATACCAAAGGACATACGGTTCTGCTTTACCAAAATCGATTCTTGTTCACGGGCGATCATCTCGCGTGGTCTGCCAAGCAAAATCACTTGGTTGGGTTCCGAGAAGCGTGTTGGTATTCGTGGGATGAGTTGAAGAAATCGATGGAAAAACTGAGCCACTATTCGTTCGAGTGGGTGCTTCCCGGTCACGGACGACGCTTTCATGCAGACGAGAAAACGATGCACCAAGAAATGCTGAAGTGTTTATCTTGGATGGGACTAGATGCGCGTACGGGAGAGTGGGATTAAAGAGTGTTGGCAGCAGATTTGGTAGTGGAGGTAGCGGATGAGCAGATGGCAGCAATAATGTCATCTGCGACTGCTAAAAAATCTGTTGTCAACTGGCGATCGCGGGGCGTTTACGATGAGTCCCGCGGTTCCTTCGGAGTTGCGCTCTGCGCTAATTGCATAGAGCATTACGAAAGCCGTCAGTTTCCTTTCTAAACACAATTGATACTATGCTTAGAAATCGACTATCTCGGCTGTAATAGCAAGACACACGGCAATGGCACAGCGTAAACGCTCACTTCCTCTGTTTAGACATTGGCGCATCGGATTTCTCACAACGTTGTTTGCCTTGTCAGTAATCCTGACGAACTGCACTCAAAACCAAAACGCCTCGAATCCTTCTACAAGTGGAGCTGCTGGCTCATCTGGTGTTTTGGTGTATGGTTCGGGTGGGCAGCCTGTGAATTTGGAAGCGGGCAATGTCACCGATGGAAATTCGCTGATTGTTCACAACCAGATCTACAACCGTTTGCTGGAGTTTAAACCTGGAACAACAGAGATACAGCCGAGCTTAGCCACCGCTTGGAATGCTTCTTCAGACGGTAAGACCTATACATTTAAGCTGCGTCAAGGCGTAAAATTCCACGACGGAACTGACTTCAACGCAGAAGCCGTGAAATTTAACTTCGATCGCTGGTGGGACAAAAATAACCCCAATAGTTTTCGCAATGCTGGAAAGACTTACGAGATTTGGGGTCAAATTTTTGGCGGATATAAAGGTGAACCAAATTCGTTAATTCAAGATATTAAAGCTGTTGATTCGTCTACGGTTCAGTTTGTCTTGAAGCAACCGTTTGCTGCCTTTCCATCCACGATCGCATCGGGTTATTTCAGCATCGCTAGCCCGGCGGCAATTCAAAAAGCAGGCGCAAATTATGGCACTCCAGCGGGCGGCGCGGTTGGAACAGGCGCGTTTGTGTTTAAAGAATGGCGAAGCGGCGATCGCATTGTTCTGGAAAAAAATTCTAACTACTGGAAACCAGGGCTGCCAAAATCTAATCAACTCGTCATGCGTTTTGTTACAGATGCCAGCGCTAGACTTGCTCAACTCCGGGCTGGACAGCTTGATTTTACGGTCGATCTTGCTCCTGATCAAAAGGCCGAAATTGAGCGAGATACAGCGGTTTCGGTTGTTACCCGTCCGTCGTTCAATGTTGGTTATTTAGCGCTCAATCCCAGCTACAAACCATTTTCTGATGTGCGAGTGAGACAAGCGATCGCCCATGCGATTAATCAGCAAGCGATCGTTCAAGCGTTTTGGAAAGGAGCAGCCGTCAGTGATGCTCACTTTGTGCCGCCATCGCTGGAGTGGGCGCAGGCTGCAAACTTGCAGAAATACGAGTTTAATGCGCAAAAAGCAAAAGATTTGCTGCGGCAAGCAGGTTATGCCAATGGGTTTGATTTAGACCTGTGGTATATGCCTGTGTCGCGTCCTTATTTTCCAACGCCCAAGCCGATTGCAGAAGCGTTTGCCGCAGATTTGAGCGCGGTTGGAATTCGGGTCAACCTCAAGACAAAAGATTGGGCATCTTATCTGGCCGATCGCATCAAAGCTCCCGGCTATCAATCATTCATGATGGGCTGGATCGGAGACTATGGCGACCCGGATACGTTCTACTATCCTCATTTTGGGCCTGATGCGACGAATGATTTAGGGAAATGGAAAAACGATCAGGTTTTGCAACTGTTAGAACAAGCGAGAACGACGTCAGAGCGACCGGCGAGATCGCAGCTTTATGCCCAAGTGGATGAAATTATTCATCGGGAAGCGGTGAGACTGCCAATCGTTCATGCTGAGCCGTTGTTGGTGCAGCGTAAAACGATTGATGGATGGACGCCTAGTCCATTGGGGACTGAACCGTTTGAAGCGATCGCTAAGAAATAAGGAACGCAGACTTAATAAGTTCCATCATTCCTGTTTCAAATGGAAATGCTCCTGTTTGAAACAGGAACGTTCATATCTGAAGCAGGAATGTTCTTACTTAAAGCAGGAATGCTCCTGTTTCAAATAAGAACGGTGGCTATGCCAAGCTAAAGCAACGCACCTGAAACAGAGATGTTTCAAATGGAAACGGTGGCTATGCCAAGCTAACGTTCTCGCTAACCCTTCACACCACTGCCCGATTCCGTCGGCACGATGTAGTGCTGCATTGCCACAAAAAACACGAGAATCGGCACGATCGAAATGACTGAACCAGCGGCAATCAATCGCCAATCTAAGGTAAACGTGCCAGCAAGATTGGCAACGCCAAGCGGCAAGGTAAACAATTCAGGACGATCTAACACTAAAAGAGGCCACAGAAAATCGCTCCACGAGCCGATAAACACAAAGATCGCTAGGGTGACGAGCGCAGGACGAATAGACGGAATCATCACATGCCACCAGACACCGAGTTCTGAGCAGCCATCCATTCGTGCCGCTTCTTCAAGCTCTTTGGGAACCCCTTGAAAGGCTTGTCGAAGTAGAAAGATCCCAAACGCAGAAGCAATTCCGGGAAAGATTACGCCTAGATAGGTGTTGAGCAACTCCAGCTTCACCGCTAACACGTATAGTGGAATCATCACAATCTGAAACGGAATTAGAATCGTCGCCACGATCGCGCTAAAAATAATTTCTCGACCTCGAAATGCAAGCCTTGCTAGTGGATAAGCAGCCAGTGAGCAAAACAATAAATTTAACGCAACTGTTAATACAGAAACTAACGTGCTGTTAAATAAATATTGCCCAAATGGATTGCTTCGCCAAACAGTAACAAAATTCTCAAATGTCGGCTGAGAGGGAATTAGCTGCGGCGGAAACTGAAAAATATCTTCGGTGGGCGACTTAAACGATGTACTCACCAACCACACTAAAGGAATCAGCATGACTAGCGCGATCGCACTGAGCACACCATACATTCCCCACGATCGCCAACTCTGGTTACGCTGAATCATCGCACTTCAAACGCCTGTCAAAAAATTATTTTGTCGCCACCACTGCCAGATTCCAAGCCATGCGTTTCATCAATGGCAACTTTTTCAGAATCTTATCGAGCTTTTCTAACCGGAGATACGTTTTCTCTAGTCTTGCTTGCTCGACAATGATTTTCTTCCAATACCGTTCTTCATTTGGATTCACTTTTTCAATGAGATAAAACCGCAGAAAAATCCATAAACTGGCTAACCAGAAGGTGTCATAGTTCGTTTGTGAATATAGCGATTTAATGTAATTGACAAGATTGATATCTAACGGCGTTTCATCTTCGGTTCGCACTTCCGTTGCCATTCTGCGATAGACATTAATCACTGGATTGTGTTTTAACGGATCCCAAAAACAGGCTTTGCCACCGGGTTTTAAGACGCGATGCATTTCTCGCAGCGTCACTTTAGGGTGTGGAATATGATGCAACAGGTTAGAAGCGTAAATAATATCAAACGTGTTGTCAGGAAAGTCGATTGCCATCGCATTGATCACTTTACCCTCAACGTGAACTCCATTTCGCGCCGCTAACTTCGTCGCAACCTCCACCATTCCCGGTGAATAATCGGTCGCAACACACCGCGCTCCTAGTTGAGCAAAATAAACGCTATTCTCTCCCGCACCGCACCCCAAATCGAGCAGATATTTCCCTCGCACATCGCCCAACTGCCTCAAAATAAACCGATTTTCAGGAGCAGTACAGGCTTCAAAATAGTCTCTGACTTGAATCCCGTCGATATCGATCGTGCTTGCCCACTGATCGTGAAAATCTTGCTCTCGGCGGAGTAAATCGTCTTGCATAGGGTTCAGGACAACATCAAAAAGGGGCAGCGATAAACCACCCCAAAATAACACTGAATGAAGCTTTGTAGAACCAAGAGTGAAATTCTACAAATTCTTCGTTAGTTAACGGATGCTGCTACAGGCTCAGCAGGCTGCAACGAGGCATACAAGCGATTTAATGCATTCACATAAGCTTGTGCCGACGCCACAATAATGTCTGTATTAGCGGCATGACCAGAGAAAATACGATCGCCATATTTCAGCCGAATCGTTACTTCCCCGATCGCATCAATTCCTGCCGTCACCGACTGCACCGAATACTCAATCAGTTGGTTGGGCACATTCACCACGCGGTTAATGGCTTTGTACACCGCATCGACGGGGCCGGTTCCTGTGGCCGCATCCGTCAATTCTTCACCATCAGGATTAATCAACGATACTGTTGCGGTCGGACAAGAGCGATTTCCGCAGGAGACCTGCACCAACTCCAACCGAAATAGATCGGGAACTTGCTGAACTTCATCATTAACAATCGCTTCTATGTCGCGATCGCCGACTTCTTTTTTCTTGTCCGCCAGTTCTTTAAATCGCAAGAAGGCTTTGTTGAGGTCTTGCTCGGATAGCTCGTAGCCCAATTCCTTCAGACGCGTGCGGAAGGCGTTGCGACCAGAATGCTTGCCCAATACAAGCTGCTGCGTATTGGTTAGCCCGATCGTTTGAGCATCCATAATCTCGTAGGTTTGCCGATTCTTCAGCATTCCGTCTTGGTGAATGCCCGACTCATGAGCAAACGCATTCGCCCCAACGATCGCTTTATTTGGCTGTACCAACATTCCCGTCAAGGTCGAAACCATGCGAGAGGTTTTGTAGATTTCTTGAGTGTTAATCTGGGTCAGAGGCGCTTCCGACTCGACCGGACGCCCTAAGAACGAATTAAAGTACTGACGACGCACATGCAACGCCATCACCAATTCTTCGAGGGACGCATTTCCGGCGCGTTCGCCAATGCCGTTGATCGTACATTCAAGCTGTCGTGCGCCATTTTTAACCGCTTCTAAAAAGCACGCTACGGCCAAGCCCAAATCGTTGTGACCGTGGACGGAAATAATCGCTTGATCGACGTTCGGCACATTGTCTCGGATGCCGCGAATCATCTCACCAAACTCACTCGGCGTCATGTATCCCACCGTATCGGGGATGTTAATTGTGGTTGCACCCGCTGCGATCGCGCGTTCCAACACCTGATACAGATACTCTGGATCGGATCGTGCGGCATCCATGGGTGAAAACTCGACATCATTCACGAACGACTTGGCATAGGCAACCATTTCTTCTGCGATCGACAAGACTTCCGCGCGAGTCTTCTTCAACTGATATTCCAGATGAATATCCGACGTTGAGATAAAGGTGTGAATTCTCCCCTTCGCGGCGGGTTTAAGCGCTTCGGCTGCCGCTTTAATGTCGTTTGGAATAGCCCGCGCCAAACTACAGATAACAGGGCCCTCGGGCGTGCCCACTGTTTGAGCAATTTTTTGCACCGCTTCAAAGTCGCCTGGACTCGCAAACGCAAATCCCGCTTCAATCACATCTACGCCAAGGCGAGCAAGTTGCCGTGCGATCGTCAGTTTTTCATCGACATTAAGCGTTGCGCCAGGGCACTGTTCGCCATCGCGCAAGGTCGTGTCAAAAATGATAATTCGATTCGGCTGTGATTGAACGTTCATGGCTCCAATTAGGGGGTAGAGAACGGGCATAGCAGATCTCAGCAAGTAGCCCTCAAATAGATTGGCAACCTGCATCTCGATCAAACGCTATCGCTAATGGCGATCGTATAGCCCTTATTCTAGACTTTAGTATGGACTTTAATCTCGTTTAGAGACTTTTACTGTAGATAGTAGCGAGATAGTAGGCGGTTTTAATAGTCAGCTTTTTCAATCTTGGCTCGAATATCGTTGAGATCAATATAACGGTCGGTGACATTCCTCAGTTCACGGGCAATCATGCCTTCGGTCGAGACGACCGTAATGTGAGTATTTTTTGACCTAAGAAACTCGATCGCGCGTTCAAAATCGCCATCTCCGCTAAACAAGATGACGCGATCGTACTGCTCGACCGTATTAAACATATCCACCACAATTTCAATATCTAAGTTCGCTTTTTGCGAGTAGCGCCCAGAGGTATCGTCATAATATTCTTTCAATATTTTAGTTCTAACTGTGTAGCCGAGACTGATGAGCGCATCGCGAAAGCCCCGCTGGTCTTGCGGATCTTTCAGCCCGGTGTACCAAAACGCATTGACTAATTCAACGCCGCGCTCAGTTGTAAAATGCTCCAGTACTCGTTTTGGATCGAAGAACCACCCATTTTTCTGCTGAGCATAAAACATATTATTGCCGTCCACAAATATAGACAGACGGTTCATCAAATAACGCATAGCAGGCTTAGACCCAGAATTTGTAGAAACTAGCATGTGAATAATTAATTCTAACAACGGAAAACAAAGGAAAACGCAAAACCAAATTGACTTGGGGATGGCGATTTGCCCCGAATCAGACGTATTTATGTAAAACTACTGACGATATGCTTCTCTTGAAATTTGGAAAGCGCCGCCTGACAAGCCGGAACTTTGCTCTAACCACCGGAGTCGCTGAGCCAGAAAGAGATACAGAGAAACAGTTGGATAGGAAAACGTGGATAGGAAAACGATATAGAGAGTGGATATCAAGAAAATTGACAGCGACTGTAGACGGCGGTTTTTCTAACATTCAGGTTTCTATAACATCAATTGTGCAAGGTAAACTTGCGCTGGATACAGACCCTTTCAATAAAGTGAACTGCGATCAATCAAATGAATTCCTCATCTTATAGATAGATTTCTTTACTTTTGAGAGTACCAATTCTTCACATAAAGGGAGGGAATGGGCAGTTTCAGGATTTATCGAATGCTCGTCGTAGAATTAAGTAGATCAAAGAGCGAGCTTACAGAGAACCGACTGGGACTAGGATGCAGTCTAAATTGATGAGGATTAAATTCTCCTAACACGATTCAGTTGCCCAACGATCTAAACTGATCTAAATTGCCACCCAAACCGCTTATGCCCAAGAAACGATCATCGGCAGGGTTTCTGCAATCGCTGACGCTAACATTGCGGTCAGGCACACTGAAATCAACCGCTCCTAGCTCGTCTACAACGGCTAAGCGCACCCTGATGCTGTCTGACGAAGAAGCAGCCCCCACGCTGCCAGAGCAAGGTCGGGGGTCGCCGCTGAGACTGAAGCCGTTGGGTCATGGATTGATGATGTTTTGGGCGATCGCGGCAGGCTCGGCGATCGCGACTCAGTTTATGCCGCTGCAAGCTTGGGAGCGACAGGCGCAAAGTGTCATCCTGCGCGTCCGGGGAGCAGTTCCTTCCCCAACGCAGGTGGTGATTTTAGCAGTCGATGATGAATCTCTGTTGCAGCTATCCGGGTCGAGTTGGCCGCTCCGGCGAGCGACGTATGCTGAAGCGATCGAGAAAGTACTGCAAGCGGGCGCAAAATCGGTAGCGGTCGATGTTCGCTGGGATTTGCCTAGTAGTTTTGGAGGCGATAGTCAAGCTTCTTCTGATTGCTCTAACGACAATATTCTAGTATCAGACGATGATCAGCAACTGCAATCAGTATTGGAACGCTACGACGGAAAAGTTACTCTCGCGACCGATTTGGATCAATTAGAGCAGCGGCAAGGGGCACAATCTCGCATCAGTCTGCCGTTCTGCCCGTTTCGCACAGCTAACGCTTCCTATGGCTTAATCAAATTTCCTGTAGAGCCGGACGAGCGGGTACATCGGTTTGGAAGTGAGTTCATCCGGCAAGAGTCGTCGGGTATGGACTTGCTGCGAGCCGAAAAGATTGAGTCGTTTGCAGACGCAACGCTGAAAGCGAGTGGTGTCAAGTATGCAAGCCCCCAGGGAGAAAATATTTTTTTCTACGGTGGGGCTGGAACCTTTAAACGAATTCCGTTTTGGACCGTGCTATCGCCAGAAAACTGGAATGATGCTTACCTCCAACAAGGTCGCATTTTCAAAGACAAAATTGTGCTGATTGGTCCGGTCGCCTCTGGAGTAGGGGATGAAATCAGCACGCCGATGGGTACGATGCCAGGGGTTGAGCTTCATGCTAATGCGATCGCATCTCTTCTAGAATTCCGGTCGCTGCGCACTGCGTTTCCCAATCCGGAAATCACCGGCTTAGCGGTATTTTTGATGGTTGCGAGTGCTGGAGGGCTACTCCGGTTAACCAAGCGACCAACTGCTCGATTGGGATGGGCACTTGCGATCGCGCTGTCTTGGTCTGGCGTTGCTTATGTACTGTTAACTCAAGCCTCAATTATCGTGCCGATGGTTGCGCCAATGGGCGCGATCTCGCTTGTCGGCATCTCGTATCTGGGAACGGGACTTGTCAGCGACTACCGAAACAAGCAACTGTTTCGGAAGACCCTCAAGCATTACTCGCGATCTCCCTTGGTGCAAGAACTTATTAGTGGGCAAGACGACTTTAAGGATCTATTGCAGGAACGAGAACTCGAAATTTTGGGCAAAAATTTAGGCGGACGTTACAAAATTACGAAAGTTCTCGGATCGGGCGGTTTTGGAGAAACCTATATTGCAGAAGACATTCAGCGCCCTGGTACGCCTCAGTGCGTGGTGAAGCAATTGCGTCCTAGCACAAATAATCCGAGGCATCTGCAGTTGGCGCGGCGTCTGTTTCAGGTGGAAGCAGAGACGCTCGAACGCTTGGGAGAACATGATCAGATTCCGCGTCTCCTAGCGTATTTTGAGGAAGATCAAGAATTTTATTTGGCGCAGGAATTCATTTCCGGTCCGCCGCTTAGTGAAGAGTTGTCGTTGGGCAGACACTTGCCCGAATCCCGGATCGTCACCATTTTGAAAGAGCTTCTGGAAGTCCTGAGCTTTGTTCACAGCAAAAATGTGATTCACCGCGATATCAAACCGAGTAATGTGATCAAGCGGCAGTCCGATGGCAGACTGGTACTGATTGATTTTGGAGCCGTCAAGGCGTTGCACGATCAGATTTTAGACGATCGTTTGTTTTCAGGAACGATTGGAATCGGCACGCAGGGCTATATGCCACCAGAGCAATGCGCCGGAAATCCCCGCTTTAATAGTGACATTTACGCCGTGGGCATGATGGGCATTCAGGCCCTAACTGGACTGCCCCCCAGCCAATTGAAGGAAGATCCGCAAACGGGCGAGGTGCAATGGCGAGAAAAAGCGATCGTCAGCCATCCCCTCGCCGCCATTTTGACGAAGATGGTGCATTACGATTTTCAGAAGCGCTATCAATCGGCGATCGCGGCACTGCAAGATCTGATGAAGTTAACTGATTTGTCTACACTTTCGTTGATGCTAGACGATTTGCGAATCGAGGGAACGGCTGAGGAAGACATCACGACGACTCGACCTTGGCCTGAAACTTTTGTGTCTGACGAACTACCGCAAACGGAGCCGCCGCCAACAGAATAGAAGGTTTGAGAAAGGGATGAGGGACGCCTTGCGGCAACGTGACGCAGGGATGAATTGGGTTTTGAGAATATATTGTGATGCGTTGACAACACTATCCAGTTAGATCTTTCAGCCCAGTTGACCTTTCGGATAGTGTTGGTCTTTCAAATAAGTCTACTTCTGGTTTCTCATCCCTCACTCTTCCATCTTTGCGTTAAAGGTGTTCCTCTAGTTCAGAGTGGCAGACCAGGAGGACATTGCTCAGTTTCTGTTGTTTGCATGTCCCATGTCACTCAGCGCAGCAACGATCGCTTCTGCTTCTCCGCTGATGCGCCAAAGCGTCCGGCTAGCCTCTTTGCTGACTAATTCATACTCGCCTCTAAACGCTTCGATCAAAGCAGGAATGGCAGACTTGGCATCTGGACCAATGCAGCCTAATGCGTAGGCAGCTACCCACCGCACCTGCCAGTCGTCATCTTTGAGGGCGGCAGTGAGCGCTGGAACGGCTGATCTAGCGGCAGAATTAAAGCTCGCCAGTACCCAGGCGGCTGTACTGCGAACATGGGCAGGCTGAGATTCTAGTGCTGTCACCAAGGCAGGAAGAGCGCCCGTTCCCATTTTGCCCAAGGCCGCGATCGCTTCTCCACTCACTCGTCGATCTGGATCGCGTAATCGCTCCATCAACGCGGGAATTGCCAGTCGCGCTTCTGGTCCAACATGTCCCATCGACCGAGCCACTTCTCGCCGAATTTGCCACTCGCGATCTTGAAGCTCTCGGATCAAAGCAGGCAATACGCCTTTTGCGGCAGCACCCAGTTCGCCCAGTTCTCGAATGGCATCTAGCCGCGCTGTGGTCTCTCCAGTAGATAGGAGCGGCGTTAACCGCCGCATTCGTTGCTCAATTTGAGATTTTCGCAGGGTTTCAGCGCTGAGGCCCACACGCTGACCCAACCCTTCTAATACAAAATCAGGAATATTGATTTCTGTGCCTCGCGTCAAGCAGCAGTCTCGCATTGCTAGGAGAAAGCCTTGAGTACTCTCAGGCGCACCCGGCATCGCATCGGCTAACACTAACCATTCCTGCCACAACGCTCGGTCGCTGCCATAGCGTTCGACAAGGTGCAGTGCTGCCAAACATTCAGCTAACGGGTCGAGGGCAAAGCAAATTTGATCTTGAGCCGGACCGATCGCTTGCACGATCCGCAAGCGTTTCTCTAAATGCTTCAGCCGTGCTTTGGCTGCTTCTTCATTCAGACTGGCTTCACCCTGCGACGCTCCAAAGGATTGCAGTTCTGCTAGAATCGCTTCGCGTTTGGCAGGAGCAGGGCGATAGTATTGCTTCAAGCATTCCCAAGCAATGATTTTCGCGTCTTCATGCACCGTTAGGTTGGTTGGCTCATCGTCGGCGGCGTCGCGATTGAGCTCATTTAAGTAGCTCAGCATCAAATCAGGAATGTTGTCGGGCAGCGTGCTTTCGTCGTTAACACCTTCTTTTTTGCCGATCATTTGTTCAGCATAGAGGGTCGCGAGGAGCACGGTGATGTGGCGCTGACCAACCATTTTTGAGAGTTGGCTACAGGCGTCGAAATATTCAGAATCGGTAAAGAGTTCGCGCTTGCTGCGTTGCATCAAATACGCCTCTAGAAAGGAAGACAGGCGATTGCCTTCAATGCGGAGCGGTTTAATCGTTGTTTTTGGCACTTCGTCGAGCGTTTCTTCAACCCGTGACGTGACGATCAGCGCATTCGCCGGAAAGTCTGGATGTCCAGGACGAATCTGCTGACGAGTTTCTGCACTCAGTTCTGATAAGCGATCGACAATCACCAAGATGCGTCGCTGCCTGAGTAGCTTTTCGAGAAAGTCATCTGAAATCGGTTCTGACGCATCGATCATCGCCTGTAGCTGTCCGCGAATCGCTTCTCGGAAAGGATTTTTGCCGTCAGGAAGTTTAAAGTCTAGTTCCTGCTCGATCAACACGGGCAACATGCGATGACGGCAAAGGCGTTGGGGTCGCTTATCTGCCATTGCCCATTTGGCTAAGTGACACGCCAAACTCGTTTTACCAATTCCCCCTTCTCCCCAAATCAGCAGACATTGCCGCCCGTCCCAAAACGTTGTGTGCAGGTCATGATTCGCTAGTTCCGGAACCGTGTTGCCATCGAGAACGACGGGAATCGGAATGTAGACCTTACGATCGCTGACGGTGTTTTTGTGAGCAAAGCCTTCGCGTGCTCCATCGATTTGCTGACCGACCCATGCATCTAGCACCCTGGGATGGTAGTGAAACCAACCCACAAATAAGACAAACCGCAGGGGTACTTTGATGCTGCCGCCCATTGGACTGGGAATTTCAAAATCGGTGTAGGGCTTGAGGGCGTTGTTCAGTTTGAGCAGCCAAGACGGACGGATCAACAGAATCGCGAGCCATAGGCTCGGCATGGCGATTAGATAGAGCAGCACGCCTGCGATTGCAGGATTGGCCTGTCCCCACTCAACCACGCGCTCAAACGGACGGGAATCTTTTTCGTTTTTCAGTACGCTAATTGATCGCCGCACCGAGGTTACTAATTCTTCGTTGAACTGAGCTTTAGGATCTTCTAACAGAGGTAAGGCAGTTCCCAGAATCGTATAAGCGGTGTGGATTTCGACGACGGATAGGGATGGCGCTTTGTCTTGCAGACTTGCTGCAATCAGGCGGACGGCATTCGCCGTGTTCAGCCGCACTCCAGTATTCTCGTCGCTCAGCAATTTCACTAATTCGGGCAGGGCTTCTTTCGCCTCTAGCCCAATACGCCCCAATGCCACGGCTGATTGCGATCGCACATCTTTGTCAGCATCGCTCAGCGTTTTTGTGAGTTGAGGAACGGCCGCTTTTGCAGGACTGCCAACTCTGCCCAGTGCGATCGCAGCAAACGATCGCGTTTTGTGATCGGCATGACTCAGCGCTCGAATTAACTGCGGCACGGCTGGGCTTGCTTCAGCGCCAATACTACCGAGAGCGCTGGCAGAGTTGAGCCGAATATCTGTGTCCGGGTCAGCGAGCGACTGCGCCAGAAACGGCACGGCTGATTTTGCCTCCGCGCCCAGTTTTCCAAGCGCTGCGATCGCGGCTAAGCGCACCTCTGATTCTGAGGTCGATAGGATTTGAATCAGTTCTGGGATGGCAGGCTTTGCCTCCGTTCCTAGATTAGAAATCGCGGCGATCACCTCCAATCTCACTGATTTACTCGGATCGCTCAAGGCTTCAACTAAACCTGGAACAGCGATTTCTGGGTTACTTCCAATGCTTGCCAAGGCACGGGCAGCCGCGATCTGTACCTCTGGCTGATCATCTTTCAGTGCTTTTGCGAGGCCAGGAACAGCAGCTTTAGCGGCCAGCCCGATTTCTCCTAACGCCTCTAATGTCTTAACCTGAACTTCTTTCTGACTAGAATTGATTCCTTTCGCCAAAACAAGAACAGCGGGTTTGGCATCGGCTCCCCGTTTACCCAGGGCTGCGATCGCGCTCAAACGATCGCCGGGGTTTGCTTTATTGTTCTTGAGAATAAGGATCAAGTCTGCAACCGAAGCGCTTGATTTCTTCGCGGAGGTGCCCGCAAGGTCAAGTGCTTCGTGCTTCGCCTGTTGCCAAGTCCGAGCAGAAAGCTCGATCGCGTCGGCGCGTTCACTCTCATCTCGGTTAGGCGGATGCAGTATTACAGACGTACAGAGGAGGCTGATCTGACACGCAAGTAGGAAAAGTTGTCGGTTACGCACTGCCATAAAAACACTGCAAAGCAAATAGGTGGGCTACGGTACAAGGTTGCCACCTAACACAGATGAAGCAAGTAATACAGACGAAGCAAGGGGCGTTACTCCGTGGAGCTAACCAGATGATGTGACGTTTAAGGATAAGTTTTGATGAAGATGCAACCTTGACCCCGTGATTATTCCCAGTCGGTTGTACGGAGTAACGTCTTGAGAAGTAGAGATTAGGGAAAATGTCTCAAAAATGTTTCAGTAGTGCGATCGTGTCAGGAGCGGAATGTAAAAATCCAGAAAGGGCGGCAATCGGGTTAGAAAGCGATTCGTCTTGTGAAGTTTCGAGTGAAGTTTCGAGTGAAGCTCCGAAGCCCCCAATGACCTCTCATCATTGCTCTACTAATTAATTGTGAATTTTCCGCGCTAATAGTTCACAATTCAATAAATTTATAGTCTTTCTTTAGATGATTGACAAATCAGAGTATCACTGCTTGCATTTATTTTTCAGCGTTTAAACCAAATCTCTGAAAGGCTTGAAATATCAGTAAAAGTGTTTGAATTAGAGCCGAAAATTGCGGTTTTAACCTTAAATTTTACGGAGTAAGCATAATTGCTTAAAAGAGGATTTACGGACGCTGAAGTTTAACTTTTTTTGAACTAGTATTCCCACCCCAAGAAGATTTACCTATACTGAAATTCACTTGAAGCGGTCGCGGGGATCGCTAAAACAGATTTTTAATCACACCAATAAATCTAGCTCTGGGAGAATCGATATGACCTTAGCACGCAGCCAAAATTTGGGCAATTTGTATTTCTTGTCATCAGTCAAAAGCTTTCTGCTTTGGACATTTACCCTGACTGTTTGCATGATTGTTATCGGTTTTCCGCTGTTGGTTTTAGTTGTTTCAGTCGGCGCTTTGTTGGCAGGTGCATTGCACGCTATTCTGCCATTAAGTGGAGTTCTATTTGCCATTATTTCTGTGATCGGCATTCACGCTTTAGCCATTATGTTTATGGCGGGTTTACTAACCGCGAAAGGGATTCATCCCCAAGAAGTTGAGTGGTTGCGTTGGTTGAATGGACAAGCAAATCCATTGCATACGTCTGTTTATGCGTCTTGCCCTTTGACCTGCGATATCAATCAGTTATCGATTTAGCATTACAGATTTAGCATTACAAGAGTTATCGTCTTTCGGTGAACTGGTCTGACTTTTCCTGGCTTCGGCTGGGAATTTTTTTATGAAAATGTAGGATTGTCCTTCCACCTCATTCCTTACCCGGAATTCCTGTACCATAGTGAAGACAATTTCTAGTGAAGACAAGTTCTGCTTAATCGGATTATCGAGGTGACCCAGATTCTGGGGTCAATGCGGAAAGCTTGATTAGCGAAGCGCTGAACGGCTGTGCTAAATATGTTCCTGTTCGTATGACTCGACAAATTCCATGCTGAAGTTTCCAATTCCGGTTTGTCTCATTGTGGGGACTCGCCCTGAAGCGATTAAAATGGCTCCTGTCATTCAGGCATTTCAGCGTTCTGAGGCGTTCAAAACTCAGGTTGTGCTGACGGGGCAACACCGCGAAATGGTGGATCAGGTGATGCAGTTGTTTGACTTATCTGCTGATCAAGATCTGGCAATTATGCAGCCCAAACAAACGCTGACTGATATTACCTGCGGAACATTGCGCGGTTTAGAATCATTGTTTCAATCGCTTCAGCCGCGCATAGTGCTGGTACAAGGCGATACAACAACGGCCTTTGCCGCCGCGTTAGCCGCGTTCTATCAGAAAATTCCGGTCGGACATGTGGAAGCGGGCTTACGGACAGAGGACTTATTCAATCCGTATCCAGAAGAAGCAAATCGACGATTGGTGTCGCAGGTGACGCAACTCCATTTTGCGCCAACATCGCTATCGGTAGAGAATTTACAGCGATCGCAGGTGTTAGGCGAGATTCATCAAACCGGAAATACAGTCATTGATGCGCTGCTGGCAGTAGCAAATCGTCAGCCTGCCTGTGACATTCCAGGGCTAGAGTGGAGCAACTACCGCACAATTCTCGCAACAGTACATCGTCGAGAAAATTGGGGACAACCGTTAGAAGATATTGCTCACGGCTTTCTGAAGGTGTTGGATCAGTTTGAAGACACGGCGCTACTATTGCCGTTACATCGTAATCCGACCGTGCGCGAACCTCTGACGGCGTTGTTAGGCAGTCATCCCCGCGTATTTCTGACAGAACCGCTAGATTACACTCAGTTAGTCGGGGCAATGCAGCGCTGCTATTTGCTATTAACCGATTCTGGCGGCATTCAGGAAGAAGCGCCTAGTTTGGGTAAGCCTGTTTTGGTATTGCGAGAAACCACCGAACGCCCAGAAGCAGTGATGGCAGGAACCGCAAAGTTAATTGGAACAAATCCCGACATCATTTTTCGTGAAGCGGCTGAGTTGTTGAGCAATTCCCAGTCATACGCCGCCATGGCCAATGCGATTAGCCCGTTTGGGGACGGGTTAGCGTCGGAGCGAATTGTGCGAATTGTGGAGCAATACTTATCCGAAAAGTAGGTATCCGAATAGGGTTGTGCCCACTTCATCAGGAGGTCAAATCTACTTGGATTCAGCAACGCCGAAGGATGAAAGAATGACTATGTTCGCTTCATCCTTTTTCTGCTGTTTTGTTAACATCCCGTAACCTTGTTATGGTGAAGAAATGTGAATCGACATTTTGATCATTGTGACAAAAACAGTATTGATTACAGGCGCATCGTCCGGCATTGGGTTAGCCACTGTCCTGAAATTTCAGCAGCAGGGATGGAACGTGATCGCAACGATGCGATCGCTTGAAAAAGCGGGTAAGTTTGCGGCGCTTGGAAATGTTTACTGTTTAGGGCTAGATGTGACAGATCAAAACTCGACTGAAACCGCTGTCAGTGAGGCGTTAGAGAAAGTAGGTGATGTTGATGTCTTGGTGAATAACGCTGGATATTCGCTTGTAGGCGCATTTGAAGCTTGCACACCGGAACAAATTCAACGTCAGTTTGAGACGAACGTGTTTGGGTTAATGAACGTAACGCGATCGCTCCTACCTCATTTTCGCGATCGCGAGTCAGGCACGATTATTAATATTGCCTCGATTGGCGGAAAGATGACGTTTCCGCTCTATAGCCTCTATCACAGTACCAAATGGGCAGTTGAAGGCTTCTCAGAATCGTTGCAGTACGAATTAGAACCGTTCAACATTCGCGTCAAACTGATTGAACCGGGCCCCATCAAGACGGAGTTTTACAGTCGATCTGCCGACATTGCGAATCGTCCTGGGCTAACAGCTTACGATTCGTTTGTGAAGAGGGTCTTGCCCAACCTTACTAGAGCAGGCGAATCTGGCGGCACTCCAGAAACGGTTGCAGAGGTTATTTATCGGGCTGCTACCGATGGCTCGGCTAAACTGCGGTATCCAGCAGGCGGAAATGCAGGTACACTTTTACTACTACGAAAGCTTCTCCCCGATCGCATTTTTACCAGCATCGTTCGCCGTAGCACGGTTCGCTGATCTATGAAAGTTCTTCTATGAAAGTTCTTCACCTCTCCGACATCCACTTAGGTAGCGGGTTTTCCCACGGACGGATCAACCCTGAAACAGGGTTAAATACTCGCTTAGAGGATTTTGTTGCCACGTTGGGACGCTGTATCGATCGCGCCCTGTCTGAACCTGTGGATCTGGTGTTGTTTGGTGGAGATGCCTTTCCCGATGCGACGCCGCCGCCTTACATTCAACAAGCGTTTGCGCGCCAGTTTCACCGTCTTGTGGAAGCCCAAATTCCTACAGTTTTACTGGTCGGGAATCATGATCAGCATTCTCAAGGCGCAGGCGGCGCGAGTTTGTGCATTTATCGCACCTTGGGCGTGCCGAATGTGATTGTTGGCGATCGCCTCGATACTTATACAATTAACACCAAAAATGGTGCCGTCCAGGTGATTACGCTGCCTTGGTTGACGCGATCGACGCTGCTGACTCGTCCTGAAACCGAGGGCCTATCTATGACAGAAGTCGGGCAGTTGTTGCTCGATCGCTTGCGCGTTGCCCTAGAAGGAGAAATTCGTAAACTCAATCCTGACCTTCCGACGGTGCTGTTGGCGCATCTGATGACCGATACAGCCAACTATGGGGCAGAGAAGTTTTTAGCAGTTGGAAAAGGATTTACGATTCCGTTGTCATTTCTTACGCGCGAATGTTTCAACTATGTTGCGCTAGGGCATGTCCATAAGCACCAAGTCTTGTGTGAAAATCCGTTTGTTGTTTATCCCGGCAGCATTGAGCGAGTTGATTTTAGCGAGGAAAAAGAAGATAAAGGATTTGTGCTGGTTGAGCTAGACGGCCATTCTACAACGGTGGAATTTTGCCCGTTGCCTGTGCGATCGTTCCGCACGATCGAAATTGATCTTTCCGAAAAGAAAGATCCGCAAGCGGCATTAATTCGAGCGCTCAAACCTGAGTTGATTGAGAACGCAGTAGTACGCCTCAATTATCAAATTCGCCCTGAACAACTAGATCACCTTGATGATGCTCGAATTCACAAAGCGCTAGAGCTGGCTCACAGCTATACGATTCAGTCAGAATTGACCAACAACTTGTCGCGATCGCGCCTGCCAGAACTGGGAGTGGGATCTACGATCGCGCCCTTCGACGCGCTAAAAGCTTACCTGTCCAATCGAGAGGATTTGCGAGAACTCGAAGAACCGATTTTAGAGGCTGCAAGACGACTACTTGCACAGCAAGAGCCGCTTGTCGAGGTTGTTTTGGCAGAAGAACTAGAGCCCGCCCAAACGCAGTTGCGACTGCTCTAACATTGTAGACAGTCATTCTCTAATCTCTAAATATAAGTAGAACTGATTGAATAACAATTGCGCCGAATTGAAACAGAGTTGTATATTGGACGCTACGCATAGCGTTTCTGCAAAGAAATTGACCCTAGGTATAGCCTATATAGCGTCTCAACATCAGATCTAACTCGATCTGTATTCTACACATGTCATACGGAGTCTCTTATGGTTCAAGACATCGCACGTATACGAGACCGTTCTGGCTCAGATAGTCAGGATACCCCAGTTAAAGACAACTTGAATGGGCAATTTCCGGCAACGGCTCCCGCCGCAAATCCCGTTTTCTACCGCACCTACAGTCGAAAGTTGGGAGAAACTCGTCGCGAGTCTTGGCAAGAGGTGAGCGATCGCACCCTGAACGGACTCGCCGAACTGGGCAAGTTTACCTCTGAAGAAAAAGCTCTAATTCAGAAGATGCAGCAGACGATGCGGTGTCTTCCCTCTGGGCGCTGGCTATGGGTCGGCGGCACAGACTGGATTGCCAAGCCCGAAAACTTTTCCGGTGCTTACAACTGCACCAGCACCAATGTCACTGACTGGCGTTCTTTCGGCTTGATGATGGATCTCGCCATGATGGGAAGCGGCACGGGAGCCGTTTTAGAGCCAAAGTACACCGAGCAACTTCCGGCTATTCGGAACCGACTGAACGTGAACCTCGTGGGCGAGATTGGAACGGCAATAGCCGACCTGCGCCAAGACAAAACCGAGACGACAGTCAACGGCAATCACGTCACAATTCGCGTCGGCGATAGCCGTCAGGGTTGGGTAGAGTCATATCAAAAATTATTAGAGCTATCGAGCGACACTCGGTTTGCGGCTGGAGAGATCGAAGTCTCGATTAACCTTAGCCATGTGCGCCCCGCGGGAGAGCGACTCAAAGGCTTTGGTGGCGTTGCCAATCCGGTGAAGCTCCCCGAATTGTACGATCGCTGTGCAAGGGTTCTCAATCGCGCAATCGGTCGGAAGTTATCGCCCGTTGAGTGTTGCTTACTGATTGATGAAGCGGCGGCCTGCGTGGTTGCTGGCAATATCCGACGATCAGCAGGTATGCGTCAAGGCAGCAGCGATGATGCTGGGTTTGCAACAGCAAAAGATAATTTGTGGCAGCAAGACGCAAACGGGAACTGGAGAATTGACCCCGATCGCGATGTGCTACGGATGGCAAATCACACGCGCGTCTATCACCACAAGCCAAGCCTGCAAGAAGCGATCGATGCGGTTCGCAAGCAATTTTACTCGGGTGAAGGCGCAATTCAGTATGCGCCGGAAGCGATCGCGCGTTCCAATGCCGACATTCTGACTACACCCCAGCAGAAAGCGGCATTTATTGAAGCGTATGAAGCGGGTCAAGGGCAACAGTGGCTTCAGAATAATGACGCCCAAATGCCAGACGCAGAAATTGAACACCGCTTGGGACGCTACGGATTGAATCCATGCGGAGAAATTCTGGGTGAAAATTTCCACTGCAACTTATCCGAAGTTCACCTCAATCAGATTGATCCGCTAGATTATGACGCGCAAGAGCAAGCGTTTACAGCCGGAGCGCTCTCCGTCGCGGCTTTACTGAATCACCAATTCACCGAGCCTCGCTATCAGTACTCTCGCGAACTCGATCCGATCGTTGGCGTCTCTTTCACTGGCTTATTTGACTTCTTTGTTCATGCCATGGGAGTAGAGTGGCTGCGGTGGTGGGAAGCAGGCAGACCGGACACCGTGACAGGCTTGCAGTTCAAGGAGCGTGAGAAAGAGTACCTCAGTCGTTGGAACGCGATCGTGCATCGCGTCGTGTGGGACTACTGCGATCGCCACGGACTGCGCCGCCCCAATCGCTGCACCACCGTTCAGCCTGCGGGGACAAAATCGCTGCTCACAGGCGCTAGCCCTGGATGGCATCCCCCCAAAGCCCAGCGCTTTATTCGCCGGATCACCTTCCGCAAGAACGACCCGGTCGCCATGGCATGTTTAGATTACGGATACAGCATCGTGCCGTCGCAGTCTGACAAAGATGAAAACGGCAATCTGTTAACCGACCCGTTTGATCCCCGGTGTACAGAATGGCTAGTCGAAATTCCAGTCGAAGTGCCGTGGGCAACCCTTCCCGGAGCCGATCAGATCGAGATCGAGAAGTTTTCAGCCGTGGCGCAAATGGATTTCTATCTGCAAGTCCAGAAGTACTACACCGCTCACAACACTAGCGCCACCATCGAACTGCGCGAGGATGAAATTGATGCTTTAGCCGCTCGAATTCATCAAGCGATCGCACAGAATGAGGGTTATATCAGTGCTGCTTTGTTAGCCCGATTTGACGCACCGTTCCCTCGGTTGCCGTTTGAGAAGATTGACCAAGCCACCTACGAGCAGTTGCAAGCGGAAGTGTTAGCTCGTCAGCGCACCAACGATTTTTATAGCGCTTTGAGCCGATACGATTCGGGCGAAGGGATTGCAGAAGGCCCAGCAGGATGCGACAGCGATAAGTGCATGTTGCCTGAGAAGAAAGGGTAGTTCTTTCGTCAATAGCATTTGGGGATAGAGGAGATTTGCGTTTCCTCTATCTTTTTTGATATTGAAAATTAATTACTTCCCCTGCACCCTCAAGCGATAATTTCGGCTTTTATTTGGCTCAACCGTACCGACCCACACCTGATACATCCCTGCTTGCCAGTCGGCATCTTCTAAAGCACCATCGCTGCACCGAAGCACTCCATTCGGTCCCACGATCGCTAGGGTTAGATCACCGCCCCCCGCTGCAATCGCAAATCGCAGGGTTGAAGCGGGCTTTTGCAAAATCAAGGTGTGATCTGGTGTAGGGTCACCATAGCCAAGGCAATTTCGACCGTGGCGATCGCGATTACTGACGACTGCAGGGAGTGATGTATTTCCCCCGGTTGATCCAGACAGCACTCCAGACATCGATTTTGATCCCAACGTGAGCGATCCAAAAGTTGCAGGTTGCGCTAACGTGGGAACTGTTCCTAGAAGAATAAGACCAACACATCCGCTGCTGATATATTGCCGTTTAATAAACCATTTCTGCCAAAGTTTCACTTTCCACTCCTAGTTAAAGTTGTTGATCAATGGGTTTGCAAGCCGACTAGTGTTATGTAAGTTTTTGGCTTAAGAGCTTGGGCTTAAGAACTTGATATGGGCAACGAAATATCGTTCTGGGGGCGATCGCGAAATTTCGGGCCAATTTCTTCCATTCAAAATTTATATGTTGTCCTGATAGAAGCACTCTACAGCTTGAGCCACTTTCTGAGAGTGCCACATGCAATCAAAGTCTCAAAACGCACCTGAAGAGCCATTATGCTGCTAGTTGTTCTCTCACTCTCAGTTTTATTCGTTGGAGTGCTACTCACCCGGATCATCCTAGTTCCTTTAGACTTCCTTCACGGATTACATGTTCCCATCTGGCTCCTGGGAATCAGCATCGTCGCACTGCTGACTTGGTGCGTGGGGGATCCATAACCACTGATACTGTGTAACAATTATTGCAAACGCCTCTGCACGGACCGTTCTGAATAAAAGCTGAGGGAGAAACTAGAGTATTGGGGCGATATCTTAGGAAATTTTCACTTGCATCAAGACCCATGAATTTAGCGATCGATTGGGAGCATCTGCACCAAATTTCCGATGGAAATGCTGCATTTGAGCGGGAGTTGCTAGAAATTTTTGTCGAAGATACTGAGCAGCATCTAGCCACAGCGAAAGTTGCAGTGGCTGCTTGGCATGACGCTCAAGCAACTGCACAGCAAAATAAGGCGCAATTAGCACAAGTAGCACACCACGTTAAAGGCTCTAGTGCCAACGTTGGACTCTATCAAATGCAGAAGGTCGCGCTACAGCTTGAGCAATATGTTGAAGATAATAAGTTGACAGAAATTACAACGCTATTAACACAGCTAAAAAATATGCTAGAAGAAATACAAAAGCATTTGAAGGAATGAGGAATGTTTTACAGCAACCTAATTCAGTATCAACCTGGCTTAAGTTCTTAAAAATCTGTAAAACTCCGTACAAGTCATTGCTTCGATTCAGCAAAGAAGACACATTTGACAACACATAGCTTGGTTCAGGCAACAATGTTAATTTGAGAAACAGAGATTTGCTACCATTCAGAACAGCACCAAAGATAGAATTTTCTTGTTTCAAATCTGTCAACCTATCGCTCAATGCTTAAAGAATTGCCTCGGTCAACACTAGTTCCGAGTTTTTAGATCCGATAGCAGCAATTCAAATTTGATGCTGCAATACCAATATATCAACATTGCCTTGAATGATTTCTCCATCTTCGGCAACCACTTGAATTCCTGTCTCGCCAGCTACTCAAACGGCGACGGACATCGTCTGGCCTTTGCTGTTCTAGTTTGGTTAACTCTGGCAAATCTTCTAACCATTTATAGAAGAACGTTTCATCTTCCGTTCGTTGCACTCCGAATTGAGGAATGAAGGTCTGCTAGTTTAACTGCTTCAGCAAGCTTAGTTTGAACCATAAAAACAGCGTATGGGATCTAAACTTAAAATCGTTGTAGTAGGGCGAGCAAATAACCACCCTACTACAACGATCTTGATCAGATTTAACGGAGAGCCAATTGTTTAGCTTTGAGGCGCCGCCGCATCTTTCTCCTTCGCTAGAAACTTCTCTAGCTCAGTGATGGCATCTGCATCCATTTTGGTTTGCATTGGGCAGAACTTAGGACCACACATCGAGCAGAATTCCGCAGTCTTGTAAATATCTGCCGGAAGCGTTTCGTCGTGATACTCCTTAGCGCGATCGGGGTCAAGTGATAACTCAAACTGCTTATTCCAGTCGAAGTTGTAGCGAGCGTGGGAGAGTTGATCATCGCGATCGCGTGCCCCCGGACGATGCCGCGCAATATCCGCCGCATGTGCCGCGATCTTGTAGGCAATCAGTCCGTTCCGCACATCTTCAGCATTGGGTAAGCCGAGATGCTCTTTCGGTGTGACATAACAAAGCATAGCTGTGCCATACCAGCCCGCCATTGCTGCCCCGATCGCAGAGGTAATGTGATCGTATCCCGGCGCAATGTCGGTCACCAACGGACCTAATACATAGAACGGGGCTTCCGAACACTCTTCCATCTGCTTGCGGACGTTGAACTCGATCTGATCCATTGGCACATGTCCCGGACCTTCCACCATCACCTGGACATCGTGTTCCCACGCTTTGCGGGTGAGTTGTCCAAGGGTTTTGAGTTCGGAAAGCTGTGCATCATCGGAAGCATCGTGTTGACAGCCGGGGCGCAGCGAATCGCCTAGGCTAAACGACACATCGTACTTCTTGAAGATTTCGATAATGTCATCAAAGTGAGTGTAGAGCGGATTTTGCTTGTGATGTTGCAGCATCCACCGGGCAATGATGCCGCCACCCCGAGACACAATTCCAGTAATTCGAGATTTGACGAGGGGCAAATACTCAATCAATAACCCGGCGTGAATTGTCATGTAATCTACGCCTTGTTGAGCGTGCTTTTCGATCACATGCAGAAAGTCATCCGGCGTGAGATTTTCTAAGTTGCCGTGAACGCTCTCTAGTACTTGGTAAATCGGAACTGTACCGATCGGAATGGGAGACGCGTTGATAATAGCAGTCCGAATCTCGTCTAAGTTGCCACCGCCTGTTGATAGATCCATCAGCGTATCTGCGCCATATTTGACGGCTAGATTCAGCTTCGCAATTTCCTCGGAGATGTCTGAGGAATTGGGAGACGCACCGATGTTGGCATTTACCTTACATTTAGAGGCGATGCCGATCGCCATTGGTTCTAAATTAGGATGATTGATATTCGCTGGAATAATCATCCGCCCCCGCGCTACTTCGTCGCGAATTAGCTCGACCGGGAGGTTCTCTCGTTTAGCTACATAGTGCATCTCTTCGGTGATAACGCCCTGCCGTGCATAATGCATTTGGCTGACGTTAGCTTGCCCGCGACGCTTTGCGATCCAGTCTGTCCGCATATTCGGTTCCTCAAATAAACAGCTTCCCTTCGCTGGCATTACCCAGTCTCAGGTTCTAAGAGTTTGTTCTCAGCCCATCTGGACACCCCTAGCTGATCGATAAGCTTAGCACTTTGAGCAGAAACTGGAGTGGGTGTTGAACAAACGTCAATAAGTGCTGCAATATTCTACGAACCCTTGCCTTTTTTTGCGCGACCAAACTTAACCGTGAGTCTGCGTATTCGCTCTTGAAGAAATATTGCGATCGCTGGGCGAACCTTAATTAGCACTTGTTGCAAGAGACGGAATTGAGATATTTCTTCAAAAAAACCAAATTTGTCGATCGCAGAATGGGCCCTGTTGAGAATTGAAGTGAAAAACATTGAGGCACTGTATCAGGAATATTTGAGCCGCGATCGAACGCTGATTTATCTTGATGGAGCGTTAGAGCGTAAAGCGTGGGGTAGCCAAGAGTTCTCAATTCTCGATCCGAATGGCGTTTGCATTGCCTTTTATGAATTTCTAGCCACGGCGTAATGCTGCAAACTGATCATCATCTCTTGAAGGTTCTTTTGCTGTTTCAATGAATAATCTTATTTCTAAGACACGCATTCTTTATAGCTTGGCAGGGCCAAGGGCATACTACCCCTCATTCGGAGACGTTATTATCAATAAATCAATAACAAACTAGCATCATCAACCGCATTGGGATAATTCTGATGACAACGATTACTGCTAAGTGGACGCTAGATGAGTATCACCGCATGGTGGATGCTGGCATTCTCGACGATCGCCATGTTGAGTTATTGAGAGGAGAAATTGTCGAAATGCCTCCTGAAGGAGCACCTCATGCTTATTGCAACAGCGAAGCAAGTGAGTATTTAATTCGTTTACTTGGAGATTGCGCAACCGTTCGGCAGACAAAACCCATTATATTACCCAATAGTTCTGAGCCTGAACCAGATTTAGCGATCGTACAACGCTTAGGACGCGAATATTTTAATCACCATCCTTATCCAGAAAACATCTTTTGGCTCGTCGAATATTCTTGCTCTAGTCTCGATAAAGACTTAGAAATCAAAAGTAAACTTTACGCTGAAGTTGGCATTCCAGAATATTGGGTTGTGAATCTCAAAACATTTAAGTTGGTTGTATTTCGTAATCCACAGGATGGAGAATATGCTTACAAAGTGGCCTTTTCAAGTGGAATAATTCAACCGTTGGCATTTCCAGATGTAGATGTGGAGTGCGATCGCATCATCAATGGATAAAATTAAAGCGGCTTTGGCATTAGCTCAGTGTTCCAAACGCCAAATGTGCCTTTCAAATGAAAGTAACTAAATTCATGTCCATCAGAACTGCGAGTTATTTATACCTAATTTGAATTTAATTACTTAGCATCTGCACCATACTGGTTGATCTTGCCTTAAATGTAACCAGTCGACGCACAATAAAATCTGTATATTAGAGAAAACGCTTATTTCAGTAGTTAGAGATTCCGAACGATCAAAACTGGTTCGAGACTTGCAGACGCGGGCAAAGTTTATAGTGTTATTTAATGCAGGGCTTAGATTAGTGTTTGATTGTGTGACAGGTATTGCATTATTTCAATTGCTTACGTTAGGAGTACCAATTGAAGCGCCTGCCCCACCAAGTTTAGAAATAGGTACAACCTTTAGTTCGGTTCTTGGATTTCCTATCCGTAATGAAATTGGTAAAGGACAAGCTCTACAATTACGTTGAAGGGAAATGTTATTGCTGAAAAGAGCAACAACGATTAATTTTAAGTCTAGCGATCGCACCTTTCGCCTCAAAGCCGCGATCGCTAACTTACTTTCAAAGCGGCAACTCAACAATCAGTTTGGCATCAGCAATCAGGCGACGTTAAATTAGTAGGCTTATTTCGCAATCGCTTCTTCACCCGTCTCGGCTGCCAACTGTTCTAATCGATCCTGCTGGTCTTGCGAGATGCAGGTCTGGATTACTTCTTCCAAGTTACCTTCTAGCACAGGGGCAAGCGCGAAGTTTTGACCCAACCGATGATCCGTCACGCGATTATCTTTGTAATTGTAGGTGCGAATCTTTTCTGAACGAGAGCCTGTACCAACCTGCAATTTTCGCCTTGAGGTCACCTCTGCCTGCTGTTCCCGCAGTTTGATGTCATAGAGTTTTGCGCGTAAGATCTGCATCGCCCGCTCTCGGTTTTGAAGCTGCGATCGCTCCTCCGTGCAAAAGATCCGAATTCCGGTTGGCTTGTGCATCAGGTCAACGGCTGTTTCTACCTTGTTAACGTTCTGACCACCCGCGCCGCCAGATCTTGCAGTCGTCAATTCGATATCTTTTGGATCGATTTTGATTTCGACCTCATCTACCTCTGGCATCACAGCCACTGTTGCGGTTGAGGTATGAACTCGCCCTTGAGTTTCCGTTACCGGAACCCGCTGAACCCGATGAACTCCCGCCTCAAACTTTAACTTGCTGTAGACGCGATCGCCTTGAATCTCCATAATGGCTTCTCGAAAACCACCCAAATCTGCCAGAGATTCGCTCGCCATTTTAATGCGCCAGCCTTCTTGCTCCGCATAGCGAGAATACATTCTCACCAAGTCGCTCGCCCAAATGCTGGCTTCGTCACCACCGGTACCGGCGCGAATTTCCAGCATGATGTTCCGATCATCATTTGGATCGCTGGGCAACAGCAGAATCTTGAGCCGAACTTCGAGATCTTTAATTTTTTGCTGGAGTTCTTCCGCCTCCATCGCCGCCATTTCTTGCAATTCGAGATCGTTTCCCGACTCTTTAACAACCTGACGTGCGCCTGCTAAATCTTCTTCCGCCTTGCGCCATTCTTCATAGGTGTTGACCACCTCTTCTAACGACGATCGCATCTTTGCAACACGCTGAAACTCACCCGGATCTTTTGCAACATCCGGGTCAGCCAATCGCCTTGTCAATTCGTTAAATGTCTGCTCAACCGAGTTGAGTTTGCTTATAAGATATGCTTCAGCCATGAGATTACCGCCAAAATAGGGTTTGCCGCTAGGAGAGGACGATCGGAACGGGGATCGACCGTCAACACAACCTAGCTACCCTAGCCGTTAGCGCGATCGTCGCTCATGCCATATTTGCGTAAGAAGCGCTCAACTCGTCCCTCAGTGTCAATAATCTTCTGAGTGCCGGTGTAGAACGGATGATTTCCAGACCACACATCCACATGTAGTTCAGGCTTGGTAGACCCAACGGTTGCTACCACTTCGCCGTTGCAAATTACTTTTGCTTCGGGATACCACTTCGGGTGAATTCCGTCTTTTGCCATTTTCTGTCTCCTGGTTTAAGTAAGCTACGTTTCTTTCGGAGTTACGCTCGGTGTTAATCGCTTGATCTATTCTAACAATTGACCTAAGCCAAACACTTAGCGCTTCGAGAACTGAGGAGCCTTACGCGCCTTTCTCAAACCGTATTTGCGACGCTCTTTCGCTCTCGGATCGCGAGTTAAGTACCCTTCAACCTTAAGCGGCTTACGATTCTCAGGGTCAAGCTGGCACAAGGCGCGAGCCACGCCCATCCGAATGGCATCCGCTTGTCCGGTCAAGCCACCACCGTGAGCATTTACAAGAATGTCGTATTCCCCTTCAAGACCTAATGTTTCTAAAGGAGCTTTAGCCGCCGCTAGATAACCCGCATTAAATTGGAGATACAAATCGCCAGGCTTACCGTTCACGACGATTTGACCATCACCCGGAACGAGACGAACCCGTGCGATCGAGGTCTTTCGGCGACCTGTTCCTTGATACATTACCCGTCCTTCAGTCGCTTGCATTACCCTTCTCCTCCAGGAATGGTGTTAATTTCTAAAACTTGAGGCTTTTGAGCCGCGTGGGGATGATCGGGTCCCGCGTACACGCTCAGTTTAGTGAATAGCTGACGACCCAACGAGTTCTTGGGCAGCATTCCTTTGATCGCTTTTTCAAGAATCCGCTCAGGCAAGCGAGCTTGCAGCTTATCGAACGTTTCGGTCTTCATACCACCAGGGCGACCCGAGTGGCGACGATAGAGCTTTTGAGTGCTCTTTTTGCCCGTCACAACCACTTTCTCAGCGTTGACGATAATGACGAAATCGCCCGTATCTAAATGGGGAGTAAAGTGAGGCTTATTTTTGCCGCGCAATACATTGGCGACTTCGGTAGCCAAACGACCGAGGCGTTTATCGGTAGCGTCTACGACGTACCAATTGCGCTCCATCGTGGCAACAGAGGGAAGATAAGTTTTGTTGTCCATGAGAGTGTTTCAGGTTGAAGTTGAATTAGGTGAGGCAATATTTGGGCGAGGTGACGGGCGGTAAGGTAAGCTTTGGCTGCGTGTCAAACCAGATGTCTGGCGAGAATGGCGTGTTAGGATATCCCACTCGTAAAAGACATAATCCCTGAGCGGGAGCCGCATATTTAACCTCTTCTCGACATTGCTCCGTCCAGAGCCGAGTAAATTCGCTCAGCGACAGCGCTCCTCGTCCGACTTGCACTAGCAAACCGATCAGAAGCCGCATCATGCCGTACAGAAAGCCACTAGCTTGCACTTCGATATACACAAATGAGCCGTCGCGCTGACAGATCACTTCTTGCACATCGACCCACGAGTGGGGGCGACTCGACCCGGCTCGGTGAAATGCCGCTAGATGATGCCGACCGATTAGCGGATCAAGAGCCTTCTGAATGATCGTCTCATTGATCGGCTCGTAGTAGTAATGCCACGCCTGCGATCGCACAAATAAATTCGGGCGGGGATCAGTATAGAGAGTATATCGATACCGCCGCCAAGACGCTGAAAATCGAGCGTGCCAGGTAGACTCTACCTCGGCAGAAGCCCGGATCAAGATATCGTCTGGCAGCCGAGCATTGATTACACTCGCCCAACGATGCGCCGGAATTTGAGATACGACATCGAAGTGAGCCACTTGTGCTGCTGCATGAACACCCGTATCGGTTCGACCAGCGCCATGGATGACAGCTGGATAGTTGACCACTGATGCGATCGCCCGCTCAATCTCCTCTTGCACCGTGCGCTGATTCGGTTGCCGTTGCCAACCATGAAATCGAGTGCCCAAGTATTGAATCACTAAGGCAACTCGCTGAGTCGTTGGCTGAGGCATCGATTCCATACTGCAATTAGGTCAATTCAATGATTGCCATATCTGCGTTATCGCCTCGACGACTCACCGTTCTTAAAATCCGGGTGTAGCCGCCCTCACGAGCACCGTAGCGCTCCGGAGCTTGCTCAAACAGCGCGTGAACAAGCTGCTTGTCGTAGATATAGCCCATCGCCTGACGACGAGCCGACAAAGAGCCGTCTTTCGCTAGCGTAATCATTTTTTCCGCTTCAGAGCGGACAGCTTTAGCACGGACTTTGGTCGTAGTAATTCGACCATTGCGAATCAGTTCAGTCGTGAGCGCTCGGAGGAGGGCTTTGCGCTGATCCGCAGGTCTGCCCAACATAGGGACTCGGCAACGGTGACGCATGATAGTTTGTTATGAAAATAAGGTTTGACTGGAGGGGAAGGGATGAGAGACGAGGAGTTAAGTCAAGGTAGAAATAAACTGCGGTTGCAGCGTCTTCCCTACTCTCCTTATATGCCTCATCCTCCTTCTATCCTTGACTACTCAGCTTGCAGACTTCGAGTGAGGCAAGGTGATCCCCAACCGCTGTTGCAGGGCTTCGACCACTTCCTCTGCCGACTTTGCACCAAAGTTCTTAATCTCTAGCAAGTCTTCTTGGCTGTAGTCGAGCAAGTCAGCGACTGAGTTGATTTGAGCGCGCTTCAGGCAGTTGTAAGCCCGCACCGAAAGCTGCAACTCTTCAATCGGAATTTGGCTTTCAGGATGGTCATCTGAAGCCGAGTCATCATCTGATGGCTCAAAGGTAATATCCTTAAGAGGATTAAACAGGTCTACCAGAATATTAGCGGCTTGACTCAGCGCTTCTTGCGGAGTCATGCTGCCGTTTGTCCAGATTTCCATGATCAAGCGGTCTTTTTCAAGCGTTCCGCCGACCCGACCATCTTCAACACTGTAGTTTACTTTCCGCACAGGCATAAATACAGAGTCAATTTGCAGAAAGTCCATCGCCGTTTCATCGCGAATTTTCTCGACGCCGCGATAGCCTTTTCCTTTCTCAATCCGAAACTCCATTTCCAGGGTTGCCCCAGCGGAAAGGGTGGCAATGTATTGATCAGGATCAACAATCTCAATTTCCGAGGGCACATCGAACTGCTCAGCGGTCACTGTTGCCGGACCCTGCACCAACAAACGACCAATATGAGGCTGGGAAGAAAAGGTTTTGAATACCAACTTCTTCATGTTCAGCATGATGTCTAACACATCTTCTCGAACACCTGGAACGGTCGCAAATTCGTGAGTGACGCCTGCAATTCTAATGGCGGTCACCGAAGCGCCTTCTAAATTAGAAAGCAGCACTCGACGCAGCGCATTACCGACGGTCATTCCTTGACCCCGATCGAGGGGTTCTAAGACAAATCGGCTATATTGGCTCTGGTCGTTCTCTGAACTAGACTCTACACATTCAACCTGAAACTGTGCCACGGAGTAACCTCCCTTTTCCTTCGTTGCGAGGGTCAACGCCCTCTGTTATGACTCCGAAACTGAGTTTCGCTGCTAAATATCAGCAAAATAAAACAAACACGGCTAGCCCTTTTGCAACGGGCGATCCTTAGACTCGGCGACGCTTGGGCGGACGGCAACCGTTATGCGGAATGGGGGTAACATCGCGAATCAAAGTAATTTCTATTCCAGAGCCTTGCAATGCCCGGATCGCAGTTTCTCGTCCTGCACCAGGTCCGCTCACCATGACTTCAAGTTGGCGCATTCCCTGATCCATCGCTCGGCGCGCGGCAGCTTCGGCAGCAGTTTGAGCCGCGAATGGCGTCCCTTTTTTCGCTCCTTTGAAACCACTTGACCCAGCGGACGCCCAAGAGATCACTTCTCCTTGAACATCCGAAATGGTCACGATCGTATTGTTGAAGGTGGACTGAATATGCGCTACACCGCTCGGCACATTTTTCTTTGCCTTACGCGGTCCCGTTTTCCGTGCTGGTTGTCTTGCCATGTCAAATTCTCAAGTACGTCGATCGAGGAAAATGTTGAATTGTTTCTCTATAAACTCAGGGAAAGCTGCCACAAGCAGACTCACAAAAAGCGTCTCGTGGCAGCTATCCATTATTTCTTACCTGGTGCTTTCTTCTTACCAGCAACGGTGCGACGACCGCCGCGACGAGTCCGGGCATTTGTCCGGGTTCTTTGACCTCGTACTGGTAAACCCATTCGATGACGACGACCGCGATAGCACCCGATGTCCATCAATCGCTTGACGTTCAACGATTCAAATCGTCGCAAATCCCCTTCAATTTGATAGCCCCCTTCAACCGCTTCCCGAAGCGCCGCGACATCAGCATCACTCAGATCCTTCACGCGAGTATCTGGGTTAACGCCTGTTTTTGCGATTACTTCCTGGGCGCGTGTAAGTCCAATTCCAAAAATATATGTCAGACCAATTTCAACCCGCTTATCGCGAGGCAGGTCTACCCCGGCAATCCGTGCCACGCTCGTATCTCCCTAACGTGTGATGACTTAAAATTGTGTGAACAACACTTAAATTGTGTGAACAACACTCCGTGAACAACTCGAAGCGCCTGCTGCAAGAGCAACTCCTTCTTGCAGCAGGCGGCCAATCTTTGACTGCCTAACCTTGACGCTGTTTGTGCTTGGGGTTAGAGCAGATCACCATGACGCGACCGCGACGACGAATGACGCGGCATTTCTCACAAATCGGTTTGACTGATGCTCGAACTTTCATGCCTAATTCCGGCAACGCTACAAACACAGCATCCTAACAATTTTTTATAGCATTTGTCAAAGATATCTTGCTATCTGGCATATTTTGTGATCAATGGAGCGTTTATCTGCCTTTATTTTTGAGGCGATAAGTAATTCTACCTTTTGTGAGGTCGTAGGGCGTCAGTTCGACTTTGACGCGATCGCCGGGAAGAATCTTGATGTAGTTACGACGAATTTTGCCTGAGATGTGGGCGAGGACGTTGAATCCATTGTCTAAATCAACGCGGAACATAGCGTTGGGCAGGGAATCAACAACCGTACCTTCCATCTCAATTAGATCTTGTTTAGACAAACGGAAATTCCTCCAAATACAGGTGGGGTCAAATCATACCCTATTTGAGTGTAGATCATTAAATTGATTTTCAGCAGTGATTCAACATCCGGGATGTCCGTACTCGAAAATGATGCGATGCTCAATCAAAAACTGGCTGAGAATGTTGCATCCTAGCCAGTTTGATTTTCTATTTCAACTCTAAGCGAGACTTTAAGCGAGATTATTCAATGCCGAGGAAACCGCCTCCATCGACTGATTACCATCAACTGTCACAAGCTTTTCACGTGACTCGTAATAGCTGATTAGAGGAGCCGTTTGATCGCGATAGACCTCCAGACGCCGCCGAATTACCTCTTCGTTATCGTCCTTGCGACCGCGGCTGAGCAACCGAGCTACCAGCGTCTCATCCGGAACGTCGAGATTGATCACGCGATCGTAGTCATGACTGAGCTTGCTCAGGATAAAGTCTAGGATCTGAGCTTGAATGACATTTCGAGGAAAACCATCGAGAATCCAGCCAGATTGAGTATCGGGCTTATCTAGCCGTTCTTGAATCAGGTCAACAACTAGTTGGTCAGGCACAAGTTCACCCCGTTCCATGTAGCGTTGAGCCTTCATGCCTAGCGGCGTTTGACTCGTCACTGCCTCCCGCAAAATTTCTCCGGTCGAGATGTGCGGAATCGAATGAGAGTCTGCCAAGATTTTCGATTGTGTACCCTTTCCGGCTCCCGGTGGTCCTAGAAAAATCAGTCGCGCCACTATTGTTTCACCATTCCTTCATATCGCTGAGAAATCACATAGGTTTGAATCTGTTTCGCCGTATCGATCGCAACCCCTACCAAAATCAACAGTGAGGTTGCTCCGAAGCCTTGAAATGTAGGGACTTTCGTTGCAGTTTCAATCACCGTTGGAACGATCGCGACGACCCCTAAGAAGATAGCACCCAAGAAGGTCAAACGGTTTAAAACACGCTCAATATATTCTGTTGTCGCCTTTCCAGGACGAATGCCCGGAATGCTTGACCCCATTTTCTTTAAGTTCTTCGACATGTCCTCTGGTTGAACGACCAGCGACGCGTAGAAATAACTGAAGAACAAGATCATCACGAGATACAGAATGTTGTAGAACCATGATGTTGGGCTGAAGAAATTGGCAAACTGGGCAACCGTGACGTTATTTCTAAACGAGTTAGCAATCAACGCCGGTAGCGTCAGAACGGTAGAGGCAAAAATAATTGGCATCACGCCGCCCTGGTTGAGGCGCAATGGTAGATAACTGCTTCTTTCCATATACTGGCGACGCCCAACCTGACGACGAGCCGAGATAATCGGAATCCGGCGAGTGCCTTCTTGAACGAAAACGATGCCAACAACCATTGCTAGAAAGACGAGCAACAGAACGACGATACCCCCAACAATGGTACGATCGCCCGTCTGCGCCAAGTCGAAGGTTCTCCCTAGCGACTGCGGCAATGACGAGACAATGTTTAGAAAGATCAGCAGTGATGCCCCGTTGCCAATCCCGCGTTCTGTAATCAGTTCGCCAATCCACATGACAAACATTGAGCCGGCCGAAAGTGCCAGAACCGTCTCAACAACGAAAGCAGGTCCCCACTGTTCCGCAAATGGCTTGAGTAATCCGACAGTCAACAGCGTGCTTTGAATAACAGCCCAAGCGGCAGCAACATAGCGGGTAATTTGGGAAATTTTGCGGCGTCCGGCCTCACCTTCATTCTTCTGCAAGTCCTCTAGAGCCGGGATGGCAGCCGTGAGCAATTGTAGAATAATTGATGCGTTAATAAATGGCAGAATACCAAGGGCAAAAATACCGAGGGTTTTCAGACCGCCGCCTGCGAACAAGTCCAAGAAGCCCAAGGCGCTATTACTTGCGATGCTGGCAGAAAATGCCGCCCGATCGATGCCCGGAATCGGAATGAAGATTCCTAAACGAACCAGGATGAGTGCCCCGATCGTCAACAGGAGACGACCCCTCAACCCAGAGGCTTGTGCCATCTGAGCAAAGGTTTCCTGTGCACTGGGCGTTTTATCTCGACTAACGACCATGAAGGGTGTACCTCTTACATTAAATTCGGATGTTCTTAATGACAGTACGATTAGCAGAATTGCAGATGAAATAATCTTAGAACGGCAAAACGTCCCTCAACCAGAACGGCACAGAAGGACGACTTCACCACGCACATTTTAAGGGGTGTCTTAGAGTTAGGTGAAATTATGCTCCAGTCACAACTTCACAGCTTCCGCCTGCTGCCTCAATTTTAGCGCGAGCACCAGATGTAAATGCTGCGGCTCTCACCTTCAGCGCTACAGACAGATCGCCGTTCCCCAAAACTTTAAGCGGAGCGCGATCGCTCGTCAAAATTCCCGCTTCAAGCAATGATTTTAGGGTGACTTCAGCATTAGCAGGTAGCTCAGCCAAATCTTCAACGTTGACAATGGAATACTCTTTGGCATTGATTACCGTAAAGTACTTCAACTTCGGCAAACGACGATAAAGTGGCGTTTGTCCTCCTTCAAATCCAGGTCGAGTCGGGCGACCAGAACGGGATTTCTGACCTCTCATGCCAAAACCGCAGCTTGCCCCCTGTCCCGCCGCGATTCCCCGACCGACCCGACGACCGCGCTTTGTTGACCCCTTTTGGGGTTGAGCATCTTCTATTCTCATGATGTTCGCTTCGGGTAAGTGTTTACAAACGGATTGGATAGCGCATTTTGTAACACGCTTTAGCCATAAAGGTTTTCAACCGGAATGCCACGCTCTTCAGCTACATCCTGAAGGGTACGCAGATTGTCCAATGCCGTGACCGTTGCACGAGCGTTGTTAAGCGGATTATCAGAACCGAGTTGTTTTGCGAGAATATTCTTCACGCCAGCCAACTCAAGCACTGTGCGTACCGCACCCCCAGCAATTACCCCCGTACCCGGAGCCGCCGGGCGCATCATCACTTTCGCGCCACCGCCTGCACCAGTTGCGGGGTGAGGAATCGAATTGGCTCTGGTGAGTGGCACTTCAACCAAGTGCTTCTTGCCGTCCGCCACACCTTTCTTCACTGCGCCGATCACGTCTGCCGCTTTACCAACGCCAACGCCGACTTGACCGCGCTCGTTTCCGACCACAACGATCGCACGGAAGCTGAGCTTTTTACCACCCTTGACCACTTTGGTCACTCGACGGATCTGCACAACGCGCTCTTGCCAGTCGCTTTCCTTTTCACGGGTGCGCTTTTCTTTTCTAGCCTTTGCCATGATTCAAGTTCTCCTAGAAATTTAAGCCCGCTTCACGAGCGGCGTCTGCTAACGCTTTCACACGACCGTGATACAGGTTTCCGCCCCGATCAAACACGACTTGATCGATCCCCTTCGCCTTCGCCCGCTCTGCAATTAGTTTGCCTACTGCTACTGAAGCATCGCAGTTTGAACCCGATTTCAGCTCCTCCTTGAGGTCTTTATCGACTGTAGAAGCAGAAACTAATGTACTTTGAGCGACATCGTCAATCACCTGCACATAAATGTGCTGATTGGACCGAAATACAGCCATCCGGGGACGCTCCGGTGTGCCAGAGAGGGAACGGCGAATGCGGCTGTGACGACGACGAACAGAATCTCGACGACTTAATTTCATAGTTTACTTCTTCCCTTTACCACTAGCCTTACCAACTTTGCGTCTAACCGCTTCACCCGCATAGCGAATGCCTTTGCCTTTATAGGGTTCAGGCGGACGAACGGCACGAATCTTAGCGGCAGTGTTACCAACAATTTCCTTGTCGATTCCGGTCACCGTGACGTTGACATTGTTTTCAACTACAAACTGAATGCCGTCTGGTGGCTCGATCAACACAGGATGGCTGTACCCCATGTTGAGATTCAAATTTTTTCCTTGAACTGCCGCCCGATAGCCGACCCCTTGAATTTCAAGCTTGCGCTGAAAGCCTTGAGATACGCCATCTACCATGTTGGCAACTAAGGTGCGACACAATCCGTGACGCTGACGAGCGGCGCGAGATTCATCACGGCGAGTCACCGTAATCGTGTCTCCTTCCATCACAACAATGGCTTCAGGGGGCAAAACCCGTGAGAGTTCACCTTTCGGTCCTTTGACCGTGACGTGTTGCCCGTCGATTGTGACCGTGACTTTGGCGGGAATGGGGATAGGACGTTTTCCAATCCGAGACATAGCTGATTCCTCGTTTGACTGTTTCTGCTGACTTCTTTTATGGTTGCTCTAGTAAACTGCGACAACAACCTTCTTTACCAGACATAGCAGAGGACTTCGCCACCCACACCCGACCGCCGAGCGTCGCGATCTGTCATCACGCCGCTTGACGTAGAGACGATCGCAATTCCAATGCCGCCTAACACGCGTGGCAAATCCTTGGTGTTGGAGTAAACTCGCAGTCCTGGAGTAGAAACACGCTTCAAGGCGGTGATGATCGGCTTGCGGGTTTTGCCTTTGTACTTGAGGGTGAGGACGATGTTGCGCTTGACGCCTTCGCCAACTTCCTCAACGTCGCCAATAAATCCTTCTGCTTTTAGCACTTGGGCAATGCTGCGAGTCATGCGAGTTGCCGGAATCTCTGTTGTTTGATGCCGCGCCAAGCTCGCGTTTCGGATGCGCGTCAGCATGTCTGAAATTGTGTCGTTAGCTGCCATAGTTTCCTCTGTGATGCTGCATCAGTTGTCCCGGAAAGGCATACCCAATTCCTTGAGCAGGGCACGACCTTCTTCGTCAGTATTTGCAGTAGTGATGATTGAAATGTCCATGCCGCGAATCTGATCGATACTGTCGTATTCGATTTCTGGGAAAATCAACTGTTCTCTCAGACCGAGCGTATAGTTTCCTCGACCGTCAAAACTTTTCGGACTGATGCCACGAAAGTCGCGAATGCGAGGTAAGGCAAGATTCACCAGGCGATCCATAAAGGCATACATGCGATCGCTTCTCAGCGTTACCATGACTCCGACGGGCATTCCCTCGCGGAGTTTAAACGCTGCGATCGCTTTTTTGGCTCTGGTTACGACTGGCTTTTGCCCTGTAATGGTTGCAATTTCTGCTACCGAAGCTTCTAGCGCCTTGGCATTTTGGGAGGCTTCTCCCAAACCCCGGTTCACCGTGATTTTCACGAGCTTCGGAACCTGATGGATGTTCTCATAATTGAACTGTTCCATCATCGTTGGAACGACCTTATCTTGGTAGATCGCTTTTAGTCCTGTCGCCATACTGATTTAATCCTTTCCCTGGGCTTGGTCAGGGAGCTATAGAGAGTATTGGGGCTGAAGCTAGTCAATGATCTCGCCTGTTTTCTTCAGCATTCGCACCTTACGACCGTCTTCGGTAAAGGTGTAGCAGACGCGGCTTCTGACCTTTTGCTTCTCGGAATACAGCATTACATTGGAGCTGTGAATCGGAAACTCTAGGGTCTCAATCCGCCCGGATTCACCTTCGCCTTGAGGCTTAATGTGCTTTGTTTTAACGTTTACCCCTTTAATCAGCACTTTGCTGGTTTTGGGAAACACTTCTTCGATCGCACCGACTTTGCCTTTATCGTTACCTGCAATCACTTGCACCGTATCGCCCTTTTTCACATGCATTCTGTGACGGGTGACGGTCTTCTTTTTCGTCGCCATTACAGCACCTCCGGAGCCAAGGAAACGATTTTGGTGTAGTTCTTATCGCGCAATTCACGCGCAACCGGACCAAAGACACGGGTACCTCTAGGGTTGCCGTCTTGGTTGATAATCACGGCGGCATTATCATCAAACCGAATGCTCATACCGCTATCGCGACGAATCGTTTTTTTCGTCCGCACGACCACGGCTTTGACCACATCCGATTTTTTGACTGCCATATTGGGTAGGGCATCTTTGACAACGGCGACGATGACATCTCCTACAGCGGCGTAACGGCGATTACCGCCGCCCACTACGCGGATGCACATTAGTTTGCGTGCACCGCTGTTGTCTGCCACATTTAAGTAACTTTCTTGTTGAATCATGTCCGCCTCCGGCGACCTTAGATCTTGGAACTGCTTAGAATTTCGGCAACAGCCCAGCGCTTAGTACGGCTCAGAGGGCGAGTTTCCAGAATACGGACGCGATCGCCCATTTTGCATTTGTTTTCTTCATCGTGCGCTTTATAGCGCTTTGTCCGAACCATGATTTTTCCGTATTTGGGGTGTTGAGCGCGGTTTTCCACGGCAACCACTACGGTTTTATCCATTTTGTCGCTGACAACTAAGCCAACTCTTTCCTTCACTGCCATTGGGTTTCGACTCCGTTTAGCTCTGGCCTTGTTTCAACTGTCGTTCGCGTTCAACTGTCAACAACTGAGCTAAGCGGTGCTTGGCGTGTTTGAACAGGTGCGGCTTTTCGAGCTGACGAGTCCCTTTCTGCATCCGCAGCTCGAATAGCTCTCGCTTCGATGCCAAAATTTGCTCAGAAAGTTCTTCGTCGTTTAGTTTTCTTGCATCTTCAACGTTGGGAAGAGACATAAGTTAGGACTCCTCCGTAACTTCAATTTGTTGACGAACAATAAATTTGGTTTTGATCGGCATTTTGAACGAGGCAAGGCGCATCGCTTCCCGAGCGGTTGCTTCGGGTACGCCTGCAATTTCAAATAAGATCCGACCGGGCTTGACGACAGCAACCCAGAACTCGGGCGCACCTTTACCAGAACCCATTCGGGTTTCAGCAGGGCGTGCGGTTACAGGTTTGTCGGGAAAGACGCGAATCCAGATTTTTCCGCCACGGCGAATGTAACGAGTCATCGCACGACGACCCGCTTCAATCTGACGAGCGGTAATCCAAGATGGCTCTAGCGCCTGCAATCCGAAATCTCCAAAGTTCAGATCACTGCCGCGCGTTGCCAATCCTGCCATCCGACCGCGCTGTTGTTTGCGGAATTTTGTTCTTCTTGGGCTTAACATGACTCGATACCAATGAATAAGAGTCAGGAGGCGAGATGCAGAATGGAAGGCCGAAAGAATTTATCTCTCATCCCTCATCCTTCATCCCTCATCCCTCGTTTGATCGGTCTTCAAATTGCTGACGACGACGCTGTTGGCGACGACGCGGCTGTTGATTGGTCGGAGCTTCTTCAACTCGCTCTTGTCCAGGAATAATTTCACCCTTAAAGACCCACACCTTAATACCAAGCGTGCCGTAAATTGTAGCGGCGGTGCAGTAAGCGTAATCGATATCAGCCCGCAGGGTATGTAGCGGAACGCGGCCCTCACGAGTCCATTCAGGACGCGCAATCTCAGCCCCATTCAAACGACCACTAACCTGAATCTTGATCCCTTCAATGCCGGCCCGCTGAGCGCGTTGAATCGCTTGGCGAACCACACGTCGGAAGGAAACCCGCCGCTCTAGCTGCTCAGCAATATACTCCCCGATCAGGGCAGCATCAGCATCAACGCGAGCGACTTCAACGACGTTGATCCGGATGGCGCGATCGCTGTCACCTAATGCGTTCTGCAAGTTCGTGCGCAACACTTCAATCCCAGCACCGCCGCGACCGACAACCACGCCAGGACGCGAAGTGCGAATTTCGAGATCGATTTGATCGGCTTTACGCTCAACCCGAATCTCAGAGATTCCTGGCTTTTTCAGGTTGTCAAGATTTTTCGGATTCTTGAGAAAGAACTCGCGAATCTTGTGATCCTCTTGCAATAGATCAGGATAGCGTTCTGCATCCGCGAACCAACGGGACTGGTGATCTTTAATGATCCCAAGCCGAAAACCGTTTGGATGAATCTTTTGTCCCACAAATATGTCCTCAGAAACGCAGTAAAGAACGGTTATGAATCGGAAGCACCGGGCATCACTGCCACTGTGATGTGACAAGTCGGCTTGCGGATTTGATAGGCACGTCCTTGCGCTCTCGGTCGAAATCGCTTGAGGACAGGTCCTTGATCAGCAAAGGCTTGGCTGACAATCAAATCGGCGCGGTTGTAGCCTTCATTGTGTTCAGCGTTTGCTGCCGCCGATCGCAGCACCTTGAGAACCGGCTCGCAGGCACGATAGGGCATAAATTCGAGAATAATTAGCGCTTCGCGGTACGATAGCCCTCGAATCTGATCGAGTACCCGCCGCACCTTGAACGGTGACATCCGGATGTACCGTGCGATCGCTTTTACTTCTCCTGCTGTTTGAGTTGCCATAATTTATCTCCTATCGACGCGCCTTGCGATCGCCGCCTGCATGACCCCGGAATGTCCGAGTCGGCGCGAATTCACCTAATTTGTGCCCAACCATCTGTTCGGATACAAATACCGGAACATGCTGACGACCGTTGTGGACAGCGATCGTCAATCCAATCATCTGAGGCAGAATTGTTGAAGCACGAGACCAAGTTTTGATCACCTGGTTATCGCCCTTTGCTCTGGCTGCCTCAACCTTTTTCATCAAGTGGTCTGCAACGAACGGACCCTTCTTTAGTGAACGTGCCATATTTACAGTCTCCCTAAATTACGATTCCCGTCCGCCACGTCCGCGCTTCGAGGTCTTCCGACGACGACGCACAATCAGCGCACTACTCAGCTTTTTCTTGTTGCGAGTCTTCGCACCCAAGGTTGGCTTACCCCAAGGAGTTACAGGACCCGGACGACCAATTGGGGCCCGTCCTTCACCACCACCATGGGGGTGATCCACAGGGTTCATCACACTACCACGAACCTGAGGACGACGACCTCTATGACGTGTCCGACCCGCTTTACCCAAGCTGATGTTGCGATGTTCTGAGTTTCCAACTTGTCCGATCGTGGCGTAACACTCTTTACGCACCATCCGAACTTCGGTTGAAGGCAGTTTCAGCGTCACATAGTCGCCTTCTTTCGCCGCCACTTGAGCTTGTGCCCCAGCCGCGCGCACCATCTGAGCGCCTTTGCCAGGCTGAAGCTCGACATTATGAACGATTGTGCCGAGAGGAATCTTCTCCAAGGGTAGCGCGTTGCCCACTTCGATTGGCGCATCCGCACCTGCTTGAATTGTTGTACCCACCTTCAATCCAGCAGGATGAATGATATAGCGCTTCTCACCATCTTGGTAAAACAGCAGCGCGAGACGAGCGTTACGGTTGGGATCATACTCAACAGCAGCAACCTTTGCGGGCATATTGCGCTTGTCTCGCTTAAAGTCGATGATGCGATAAAGCTGTTTGTGTCCGCCCCCATGATGGCGACAGGTGATAACACCGCGATTGTTACGCCCTTTATGTCTATGTTTAGAGATGGTCAAAGACTTTTCAGGGGTTGACTTTGTAATTTCCGCAAAGTCAGAAACGCTGCGCTCTCGTGTGCCAGCGGTGTAGGGTCGATAACTTCGGATACCCATAACTGGTTACTCTCTGAGAATTTATACTTCGGGGAATAGTGTAATCGAGTTGCCTTCGGCAAGCGTGACGATCGCTTTCTTGTACTGAGGCTTAAACCCTTGGTACTTGCCGACTCTACGCTTTTTGCGAGGAGGAAGCATCGTACTTACGCCGGTCACTTTCACATCAAATAGATATTCGACTGCCGCTTTAATTTCAGGCTTCTTCGCTTTAGGAGGAACTTCAAACGTGTATTGGTTGAGTTCCAGCAAGCGGGTTGCCTTCTCCGTAATAATCGGGCGACGAATAATATCCGCTAGGTTGCGGGGGTCGAGTTCAGTCACCATAAACCTCCTGAATTTTCGCGATCGCAGATGCCGTTGCCACAATGTGATCTGCATGGAGCAGATCAAAAATGTTGAGGTTGTCTGCTGAAATTAGTCTGAGATTGGCGACGTTCCGAGCCGAGAGATACACATTCTCGTTGCGCTCTGCGACAATCATCAGCACTTTCGATTCTGGCTCAATGCCCCAACGAGACAATGCTCCAACGAGTTCTTTTGTCTTAGGACGCGCTAAGTTGGAGGCGAAATCCTCCACCACAACCAACTGCTCAACTCGGCTTTGAAAGGCAGTTCTCAACGCCAGTCTCCGCTCTTTGCGGTTCATCTTCAGCGAGTAATCTCTGGGTTTCGGCCCAAAGATCACACCGCCGCCCCGCCATAGCGGAGAACGATTCGATCCAGCACGAGCGCGACCCGTTCCCTTCTGACGCCAAGGCTTCCGTCCGCCTCCGCGCACTTCAGCGCGAGTCTTGGTCGAGACGGTTCCTTGACGAGCATTAGCCAACTGACGAACTAACGCGCGATGAACCACACTTTTTGCGGTTTCTGCTTTCGCCACTTTCAGTTCAAAAGACGCCGTACCGTTCTCGGCTCCCTGCCAATCTTTGACTACACAATCCACCATGTCTCTACTCCTTAGCCCTTCTTGCCACGAATGTTTGCAGGCATAATTTGCACCAAAGCACCGGGCTTACCAGGAACTGCCCCTTTAATCAGGATGAGGTTGCGCTCAGCATCAATACGGACGACGGTTAATTTCCGAATCGTGGTGCGGGTTCCACCGAGGCGACCTGCCATCCGCTTACCGGGATAGACCCGTCCAGGGGTTGTTCCAGCTCCAGTAGAACCGGGGGCGCGGTGGTTTTTGGAACCGTGAGCCATTGGACCGCGTTTGAAGTTGTGGCGCTTTTGGTAGCCTGCAAAGCCGCGACCGATGCTCGTGCCAACGACATCAACTAGTTGACCTGCTTCAAACAAGTCAGCTTTGAGGTGCTGACCGGGTTCATACTCACTAGCATCCTCAACGCGGCACTCAACGAGGTGACGCACAGGATCAGTGTTGGTCTTGGCTAAGTGTCCTAGCAACGGCTTATTGAGAACTTTTGCTCTCGCTTCACCAAACCCAATTTGAATGGCGGAGTAGCCGTCTGTTGCTTTGGTTTTGACTTGAGTAATCGGGCATGGACCGGCTTGAATGACGGTGACAGGAATAGATTTTCCTGTTGGGTCAAACACTTGAGTCATGCCAAGTTTTGTTCCGAGAATACCGACTGTCACGGTAACGGGTCTCCTTTTTCTTACATGTAAACATGTCAAACTTGCGATTTTGAATATCGCAGATTTGAGTCACTCCAATGGACTCTACGGTCTAGAGACCGAAAGAATCTTGCCTCTAGGAGATCAAGAGGTAGCGGATTCCGCTTTTTTGAGTTGAACTTCAGGCAACCGACTCAAAGCTGTTTTGGAGCTAGACTCTAGGATGCTTTCACCAGCGATGGACTTGGCTAGCGCACTAGTCAGTATCCAACGGTTGCTGGGATCAAACGCGAAGCTAAATGGAAACCTTGACGGAATTCTCAGCTTTCTCGCCTGAAGATGCGATCGCTCTAAAATTTTCCTGATTAAACAGCATTTTTTAAAGCACTGCTCAGATTCTCTCTGCAAGAAGCTAATCTGATAGATTTTGTCAGGAAATCGTATAACTGAAATTTTAGCGACAATTAAACACTATAGATTAATAAAGTCAGTATTGTCCACATATTTTCTAAGTTTTTTGGGTGGGATGGTAAATAGAACGGATTTGAGGGTGGCTACTTCCGCCCTCGAAATCGATAAGAACACATATATTATTCAGCTGTAGATGTAAAGAGTGAGGTTGTTTTGACCGCTACCAGTGAAAATAACGCGCGATCGTAGTCTGTGCTCTCCTGTTCGCAAAGCGTTTAACTACTAATACAATCTGTCTTGAGTTATTGCAGTTCGATCAATTCGTTTTGGGCAACGTTCACTAGCGATTAACGTTGTCGATCGCATCAACAAAGCTGAGCAAACGATGCGCCATTTCTAATTTGCTGCACGACGGGATTTCAACATGGCGACCTGTGCGATCAAGGAAAACAGCGTGATTGGTATCGCTGCCAAACCCACTATTAGGTTGATCGACCGGATTGGCCGCGATCGCATCTAGTCCTTTTCGCTCTAGCTTCGCGATCGCAGGGGTGACAAAATCTCCGGTTTGAGCGGCAAATCCAATTAATCGCTGATCCGGACGTTTCAGGGCGGCTAACTCCGCCACAATGTCAGGAATCGGTTCGAGCGGTAGAGCAATCGGCAGATCTTTTTTGGGTAGTTTTTCTGCGCTGTAAAGGGTTGGTTGTACATCTCCAACCGCTGCAGACATAACAATCCAATCGGCGTCTAGTAAGTGTTCTCTCATCACGTGCCTCATGTCGGCAGAACTGGTGACCGGAACAAGACGAATCGATTTGAGGGGAGCCAGCAAATGCGCATCGATTGGGGCATGAACTAGGGTGACGTTTGCGCCGCGATGCAAAGCCGCTTGCGCGATCGCAATTCCCATTTTTCCAGTCGAGGGATTGCCAATGAAGCGCACTGGATCAAAATGTTCGCGGGTTCCGCCTGCGCTGATTAGAATGTGTTTGCCAGTGAGGTCGCGAGTTCCTCCGGTGTAGAGCAGCGATTGGATGTGAGGCAAGAGTTCTTCGGGTTCTGCCATGCGTCCTGTACCGACGCGATCGCACGCTAAAATTCCGGCTCCTGGATTCGCAGCATGATAGCGCGAGTCAAGTAAAAGCTGATTCCAATTACGTTGAACGCTCTGTTGCTCCCACATGTCTGTATTCATTGCCGGAGCTAATAACACTGGACAGATGGATGCTAAAACCGTATTGGTTAGCAAATTATCCGCCATACCGTAACTCAGTTTGGCGAGAGTATTAGCGGTTAACGGTGCGATAACAAAAAGTTCTGCCCATTCACCAAGCTCGATGTGGAGGGGGCGATGATGAGCCGGACTCCAAAAATCATCGTCGGTGTAGGCAGCATGACGACTGAGGGTGGCAAACGTTAGGGGGGTAATAAAGGATTGGGCGGACTTTGTGAGCATGACCCGCACCTCTGCCCCAGATTTTGCCAGCGCTGAGACGAGATGACAGACTTTGTAAGCAGCAATGCCGCCGCCAATGCCAAAGAGAATGCGTTTACCCTGCATGACTTGAAGCGCAATTAATAGATCGAGGCGCGATTAAAATGAAAAACCGCCCGATGAGCGAGCGGCGTAGGCTTAAATTTGTACTTCAAAATTAGGCGGTTATGCTTCATCGTAGGCTTCTAAGTCTAGAAGATAGAGGTAGGGTTCGACTAGTTCAGGACGCTGGAATGCGATCGCTCTGAGCAAATGCCAATCGTTTAAGCCATCGAAGACACTGCTATAGTCATCTTGCTCCAACCGAATTGCCAACGTTTGAATGTCTGACTCTGTGAGCTTAGCCACATCGAGTTCTGTATATTTGAATGTCTGCACGGCTTTCACCTCCCTCTAAATCCATCTGTTGCTGTATTGACTACTGTACTGAACTAATGAAACAGATGGCTGACCCCTAATTAAAGTTTACTTCAGCTTCCCTAGTTGGAACCTAGAGTAAAGGTTTCGTTAATCTCGGTTCGCAATCCTTCAAACTTAGAGCAGAATCTTTTCGACGAATTGCTGCGCTTCATTCAGGACTAGGGGAGAAACTTCGTGTCCCATATCGAATTCTTTGTAGTCCACCTTTGCCCCGATCGCGGTTAGCTGTTGTCTTGAAAAATGGCCAGCGGATAGCGGCACAACGGAGTCTTGACGACCATGCACCAGCAAAATAGGCGGGTAGCTGGGCTGGCGAGAAATTGCGCTGTGCAGATAACCGCTCATCACCATTAATCCAGCTAATGGAAGCTGGGTTCCGACATCGAGCGTCATCGCGCCACCTTGGGAGAAGCCACCCAAAATGGTTCGCGATAAAGGAATTCCGGTGCTGGCTTCTAAAGATTTCAGCCAATCGATTAGGAGTTGACGGCTCTTTTTCAAGTCGGGTTGCTGGCTAATGTCGCTCCGAAAGCTCGCGATGTTTGAGAGGTCGTACCACATTCTTCCGGTGGTGCTGTAAGGATGCGAAAAAGGTGCGTCAGGCACCATAAATTGAATGTTGGGCAGTTTTAGTAGGGAACACAAGAAGGCGACATCTTGAGCACTTGCGCCCCAACCGTGGAGGATGACAATTAAGCCTTTAGGCGACTGACCAGATTGGGGTGGAATGGTGATAGCTTGCAAAGACACTGATTTAGCGGGTAACTCTCCGTTTCCGATCATAGAGGGGATGGAGGGAGTTCGGCAGAGAAGATAAATGAGGGGGATGATTTCTCTGGATCGTTCCTTTCTGAACCTCAAACTATCAGCGACGAAGCTCAAACATTCAATGATGAAGCTTAAACATTCACGCTTGATGCTCAAACATTCAACGATGAAGCTTAAACATTCGCTCTTGATGCTCAAACATTCAACGATGAAGCTTAAACATTCACGCTTGATGTCCAAACATTCAACGATGAAGCTCTGAGTATCAACGATGAAGCTCAAACATTCAGGCTTGATGCTTAAACATTCAACGATGAAGCTCTGAGCATCAGCGATAAAGCTTAAAGGCTTACGTTTGAACTTCAGGTCATTCTTCTATATCGTTTTTGCTCCTCGCGTCTTCCTAATCTCCTTGACCTCTTCGACATTGCCATCATCCCTTATCCTGAGAGAGACCGACTTAACTGACAGGATTGAACTCATGGCACGTTTAGCTCTACTGAGCGTTTCAAATAAAACTGGGCTGATTGATTTGGCTCGGAGTTTGGTAGAAGAATTTGGGTTTGACCTGATCAGCAGTGGAGGAACTGCACAAGCTTTGAAGGAAGCAGGCTTACCTGTCACTAAGGTCTCAGACTACACAGGGTCGCCGGAGATTTTGGGAGGACGGGTGAAGACACTCCATCCCCGGATTCATGGTGGAATCTTGGCGCGGCGAGATGAACCGCAGGATATTGCAGATTTAGAAGCCCAGCAGATTCGTCCGATCGATCTGGTTGTGGTGAATCTCTATCCTTTTGAAGCCACGATCGCTAAAACGGGCGTTACGTTACCCGAAGCGATCGAGCAGATCGACATTGGCGGGCCTGCAATGATCCGCGCCTCAGCTAAGAACTTTGCTCATTTAACGGTTCTCTGCAATTCGGATCAATACAACTCCTATTTAGAAGAGTTGCGCCAGCATAACGGAGTCGCATCATTGGCTTTCCGGCAAACCTGCGCCTTGCAAGCATTCAAACATACCGCCAGCTACGATCGCGCCATCTCGGCTTATCTTGAGAACCAAGGAGCGCAAACAGGCGTTCTCCCCGATGCATTCACCCTCACCGGACAGCAAGTTCAACCCTTGCGCTATGGCGAAAACCCTCACCAAGAGGCAGCTTGGTATCAGACTGGAGCCACTCCGACGGGCTGGGCTGCCGCTACCAAGTTACAAGGCAAAGAACTGAGCTACAACAATCTGGTGGATCTAGAAGCAGCGCGATCGATTATCGCTGAGTTCGCTGATCCAGAGAGCGACCCCACCGCTACCATCATCAAACACAACAATCCCTGCGGCTCAGCAATGGGAGCAACCTTGCTCGAAGCCTACGAAAAAGCCTTTAATGCAGATTCGATCTCAGCATTCGGTGGCATTGTGGCGTTGAATCGTCCGATTGATGCCCCCACTGCTACCGCTATGACGAAAACCTTTCTAGAATGCGTAGTTGCCCCAGTGTGCAACCCTGACGCGCAAGAGATTTTACAGGGTAAGTCAAAAGTTCGGGTGCTGACTCTATCGGATCTGACGACGGGCGCACTTCAACAGGTCAAAGCGATCGCAGGTGGCTTTTTGGTTCAGGCCGCCGATGACATCGTTGCCGATGTGAACCAGTGGAACCTGGTTACCGAGAAGAAACCGACGCCCGAACAACTCGCCGAACTGCTGTTTGCTTGGAAGATCTGTAAGCATGTCAAGTCGAATGCGATCGTGGTGAGCCGCGATCGTACAACGATCGGCGTCGGGGCAGGGCAGATGAACCGCGTTGGCTCTGTCAAAATCGCGCTTGAACAAGCAGGTGAACAGGTTCAAGGAGCCATTCTCGCGAGTGATGGATTTTTTCCATTTGATGACTCGGTTCGCACGGCTGCGGCTGCCGGAATTAGTGCGATCGTTCAACCGGGTGGCAGTTTGCGTGATCAAGAATCCATCGATGCGGCGAACGAGCTTGGAATCGTCATGGCATTCACCGGAATTCGCCATTTCTTGCACTAAAACTGAGCGCAGAAATCTAGAGCAGAGGTTCACAGAGCACCGGGAATTGAGAGGAGGTACGATATGCTAAGTTTTATTAACCTCCTCATTTAGACAAAGAACCTCTATGCCTTCTGAGTTACTTCAGTTCCTCAAAGTTTATAGTCAGTTTGTCCATCCCGTTTTGATGTGGGTGCTACTAGCATTAACCATCTACGCTTTGTATTCGGGACTTCAATGGCGGCGTGCCCGCACTGCCACGGGAGACCTGAAGAAGAACCTTCTCAAAGAAAAATTCAATGTCAAACATTACCAAATTGGCTCGGTAGTGCTTGCCATTATGGTCGTCGGTTCAATCGGCGCAATGGGAGCAACCTACATCAACAGCGGTAAGTTGTTTGTCGCTCCACACTTGCTCATTGGACTAGGCATGACGGGAATGATTGCCGTTTCCGCATCGCTATCGCCCTTTATGCAGAAGGGACAAGACTGGGCGCGGTACAGTCACATTGCAATCAATGTGGCAATTACGGGGTTATTTGGATACCAAGCGATTACTGGCATCACTATTGTGCAGAACATCATCAAACGCATGGGGACGTAGCGACAGTTAGCTAACTTTTATTTCTAATTTTGGGGGTGCATTTGTTGTGCCCCATTATTTTTAGCTGCTAAAGACGGTATGCCCGAACTCAGCACCACTAGTTGAGTTCGTTGAGTAGGATTTCAAAAAATCCGCTAACGTGTTTGAGTCGTTTCCAGCGATCGCCAAAATCGAAGGCGGTCTATCTCATATTGAAGCCGTTGGGTTCTTCGACACGATTAATCAAAACTGATGTGAATAGGCGGAATCTGTCTTCAGATCAACAGACGCGATCGCTATAAATTCGCTATTGTTCCAGCTAAAGGATTACTATGGGGCAAAATTCGTGTTTCCGATCAGCGACGACAATCCAACTCGCATCAAACCCTATGTAACGTATGGGTTAATTGCAGTCAACATTTTAGTTTTTGCATACGAACTCACCAGAACACCACCGCAACTCGAAAACTTCTTCTACACCTGGGCAGTCATACCTCAAGAGCTATCGCGGCACTTTGCCGGTGGAGAACTGGGGTATCAGCCTTTTCCCGAATGGATTACGTTATTCACCTCGCAGTTTCTACATGGTGGTTTTCTTCATGTCGCCGGAAATATGCTGTTTTTGTGGATTTTTGGCAACAACGTAGAAGATCGATTAGGGCACGTCAAATTCTTGCTTTTCTACTTAACCTGTGGAGCGTTAGCTGCCCTTTCGCAATGGTATTTCTCATCCAACTCGACGATTCCATCGCTGGGTGCGAGTGGCGCGATCGCGGGCGTCATGGGCGCATACATTCTGCGATTTCCTAGAGCTAGTATTCTGACGCTCATTCCGCTGGGTATTCTGATTCCAATTCGGTTGCCTGCCTACGCTTACCTTGGCATCTGGTTTCTGCAACAAGCCCTCTATGGCATTGCTAGTCTTGGCGTTCCGGCAAACATTGGCATGGAGCGGGGCGGTGTCGCCTATTGGGCACACGCAGGTGGATTCGTATTTGGAGCCGTTCTTGGACCTTTGCTAGGACTCTTCTCGAATAGCAGTAGCGAGGCAGAAAGAACCTACTAAATTTTAAAAAACTGGGATGAAGTATTGCAAGGAGATCCAGGAGAGACTGATAATGAGATTAAGGAAGTCTTATCTAAATTTGTCTTTCAGTTGGCAGAAACTTCAGGATTCAGCACTCATCCCAGGAGCAGTGATACATGAGCGGTTTAATTAATCTCATCAAAAAACTATTTAGCGGCATTCTTTCATTTGTTGGCGGGCTGCTAGGCGGCAAAAAAAATGGCGGTTACTACATGGAGGCAGACGAATCTAAGTTTGCGCCGCTTCCTAGTACAGACGAAGAGAAATCCGCTAAACCAGAACCCGCTAAAGTCGAGGCTGCCTCTAACGGAGCAAAAGCAGAGCCAATCAAGGCGGCTAAAGCTTCCGTAGCGGAGTTATCAAACGCAGAACCTGTCAAAGCAGTTAAAAACTCTGTAGGGGACTCAGCAAAAGCGGTTCAAGCTTCAGCCAAGTCGGCTACAGGTGCGGATAAAGGCAAAGCAGCGCCTACCAAGGCGGAATCTGCCAAAGTAGGTGCTGCCTCCAGTAATGGTTCGCAGCCTCCGGCCCCTGCCAATGTTGCTCTCAACATGCCGAAGCCAACAGTCAGCTTTGCAACCGAATACTTAGCGCCCAAGCCAACAAGCACTCGTCGTCGGCCTGGTGCAAATATGAGTTCTTTCCTTGAAATGGCGAAGAATGTAAAACCTTCAACCTAATATTCTTCAACGTTGATTGAAGTAGGTGTGCATTAGCAAAAAGCATCTCAGTCCTAGGATTGAGATGCTTTTCTAATTTAGTAAACGCCTTCCCGTCGTTCTTCCGTTTTTTGAATTAACCAAAGGGCGTGAATAATACCCGGAACCCAGCCTAGGGCAGTTAGAAGAACATTAACAATTAAGCCTGTGCTAATGCCTGTAGTAAGAAACACAGCTAGGGGAGGCAGCAAAATAGCCGATACAAGACGTAAAAATTTCATAGGATTTCTCTAAGCATTCGTTTTATACAACATGCTTTAATTCTCATCAATCTGCGATCGCATAGCTTCTCTCTTTAGACAGGATCAAACTTCATTTGCAGATCTTGATCAGGAGTAGAAGCTTCAAGGCTAACCCGCCCGTGAGATAGAGTAGAGGCTGTGCCATTGGCTTTGGCAAGCGCTATAAAATTGCAAGATAAAGATCATGCTCAGTCAGTCTCCAATTGTCTCTGCCAAATGGCTCCAAGAAAACTTAGCTCAAGTCGTTGTGATCGACTGTCGCTTTGCTTTAATGGAGCCGTCACTCGGACGGCAACAGTACGAAGCAGGGCATATTCCAGGAGCCTACTATTTAGATCTCGATCAGGATTTATCGAGCGCGGTTCAAAAACATGGCGGACGACATCCTTTGCCAGATCCGAAAAGGCTAAGTGCCAAACTTTCTGCAATGGGCATTACCGCCTCTAGCTTGGTTGTTGCCTACGATGATTCTCGGTTTGCATTTGCGGCTCGGTTGTGGTGGCTATTGCGATATTTAGGTCACGATTCTACGAAGCTTGGCGAAGCCAATCGCGTTGCAGTTCTAGATGGCGGATTCCAAGCTTGGAAAGCAGCAGGAGGCGCAGTCACTCCTGATATTCCGCCACAGAAATCAGGAGACTTCATCCCAAATCCTCGCCCTGATTGGGTTGTAGACATAGAAGCAGTGAAAGCTAAAAAAGACTCTCCTGACGTTGCATTAGTCGATTCTCGCGAACCAGAACGTTATCGAGGAGAGCGAGAGCCAATCGATCCGATCGCAGGTCACATTCCGGGTGCAGTCAATTATCCTTGGCAAGAGGTGACGACCGAGCAAGGGGAGTTAAAATCAGACGATCAATTGCGCGATCACTGGTCAGATCTTCAGTCCACACCAGAAATCTTGGTGTACTGCGGTTCGGGCGTTTCAGCCTGCGTTAATTTGCTTTCTCTTGCCGCGATCGATCGAGAAGGGAAGCTATATGCCGGAAGCTGGAGTGATTGGTGTTCCTACCAACTGTGACTCTTCTAACAGAAATTATTAAATCAAATTCTGACGGGGATTAAAGCTTTCAAATTGGCGTAATTTCTCGTATAACTCACGCTCTTGCTCGGTTAGTTCTTTCGGAAACGCAATCTGAATTTCAACAATCTGATCGCCTCGCGCGACGCCATCTTCCGCAGAAGTACTTCCGATTGGATAGCCTTTATTCGCTAAGCGCAGTCGTTGCCCCGATCGCACTCCTGCTGGAATATTCATTTTCACCATGCCATCTAACGTTGGCACTTCGATCGCGCCGCCTAGCACCGCTTCACTGGGTGTGATCGGCAACTGGCACACGATGTCAGCATCCTCAACTTTGAAGAAAGAATGAGGAGAAACTTCAATTTTTAGATACAGATCGCCGCCATTTACCCCTTGTCCTTTCAGCCGAACGCGTTGACCCGACACCATTCCAGACGGCATATTAACTTCTAGCGATCGCCCGTCTTCTAGGCGAATTCGCTCCCGCCCACCTGCGTAGGCTTTTTCTAGGGGAACCGTTAACCTGGCTTCGGCATCCCGACGAGCAGGCGGACGCGGGGTACTAACGGTATAACTCGTTTTGCTCGTGCCCGGACGAAAAACATCTTCCACTGGCGCACGGGGCGGTTCACGGCGAGGGGCAGTTCTGGTTGTGGTTCGCGGGGATGCGGCAGAACTGACAGAAGTCCGACTTAAAAACTGATCGAAGAAGTCATTGAAGTTGCGAAACGCGCCAAAATCAACCTCCCCACCTTGTCCGCGCCGTCCATTTTTCTGAAACCCCTGCTGTTGCCAAAAATTTCCATATTGGTCATACTGCGATCGCTTTGCTACATCCGACAGCACGGCATACGCTTCACTGAGGTCTTTAAATTTTTCCTCAGCCGCTTTGTCACCCTGATTAACATCGGGATGATATTGTCTCGCAAGCCGACGGTAGGAGCGCTTGATCTCGTCCATTGACGCATCTCTAGCAACTTCTAAGATTTCATAGTAGTTACGGAAATTTTGCATAGAGGGTAGTTAGAAATAGAGCATGAGTGCGGAGCGAAGACTGAAAGAATACCTCACTTCTTCGCTCTGCACTCACTTTTTTTTACAGCCAATCGTCTTCGTCATCCCAATTATCTTGGGCATAGTTGGGACGAGCGGGACGTTTTTTAGAGGAATCGCTACGATTGGCTCTGCCAAAGTCTGAAGCATCAGGTGAGCGGCGGCTACCAAAGTCAGTTCGACCGGACGAGTAACCAGAACCATTATCGCGCCGAGGAGCCTCTAGATCTGGATTTCGTCGGGGCGGATCTTGTCTCGACGAGCTGTAGTTCTGCTGAGAACCGCGATTGGCTCCGCCCAGATCCGAAGAATCGTAGAAATCAGGATCGCGCCGCGTCCCGTTACCTCGGTTTCTAAAAGTATCTCGACTGCCGTAGGGATCTTGCGACGGGGCACGATTGGCCCCGCCAAACTCCGCAGGATCGCCACCATACTGCAACGGATCGCTGTAGGGATCTCGGCTTCTGGAGCGGTCTGGACTCGCGTATGGATCGCGGCCAGTTGAGGGGCGATTGGCTCTGTCAAACTCTGAAGAATCGTTGTAGGAGTCGCGGTTTATATCAGAGCGATCGGCTCTGCCCAATGAAGAATCGCGGCCTCTAGAGGAGTCTGGATTGGCATACGGGTCACGGCTGGTCGGAGGACGATTGGTTCTGCCAAACTCCGCAGGATCATTATATGGATCTCGATTCGGCGAAGTTTGACCGCTGTAAGGATCGCGGCTGGCTCCGCCAAGCTCTGAAGAATCATAGCGATCGTTGGGTACACCATCGAAGGAAACACGCCTACTGTCGTTCTGGCTGTAGTTATCTCGACCATAGCTATCTCGACTAGGAGCAGCATTATCACGATCGCCGCGATCGTTATCCCGTCCATAGGTGTAGTTGTCACGCCCGTAGGTGTAGTTGTCACGCCCGTAGGTATAGTTATCGCGTTCGTAATTACTTTGCCCATAGCTACTTTGCCCATAGCTACTTTGTCCGGCATTCCAGTAATCACGAGATGATCCATAAGGATCACGAGGTTCGGGGTAGTAGTAATCTTCGTCGTCTTCGAGGAAAAAGTTTTTGATCGACTCGAAGAAGCCGCCTTCGCCTTCGTCGAGTTTGGTCTGTTGATAAACCTCACGGTTGAGGTCATACAGAGCATCTTTGAGATCTGCCTCAGCAATGTCTACACCGCGATCGTCGTTGTTTGCCAATGCTTCTCGTAGACGCTGCACTTGCGGTTCAATCCGATTGCGATAGGGGCTCACAAACGTCATGCCGAAGTCAAGCGTTGCTTCTCGCAGTTGACGCTCAGCTTGAAAGGTCAGCGCTTCTGCCCGATTTCGCTTCTCGACTTTTTCTTTGCGGAGTCGATCGATTTCGGCATATTCTTCAGCGCTGCGAATCATTTGCCGGATTTCGTCTTCGCTCAGATTCGATGCACCTTGAATGGTAATACTCTGCTCGCGCCCGGTAGTACGATCCATCGCGGTCACTTGCAGAATGCCGTTAGCGTCTACATCAAACGACACCTGAATTTGCGGAATTCCACGCGGCGCGGGTGGAATGCCCATCAGCTTGAAGCGCCCCAGCGATTTGTTGCCCGATGCCATCTCCCGTTCGCCTTGCAGAACGTGGACTTCGACCATCGTTTGGTTATCTTCTGAGGTTGAGAAGGTGTCGGATCGGCGAGTAGGAATCGTTGTGCCGCGCGGAATCAGCTTTTTCATCACGCCGCCGATCGTTTCTAACCCGACCGAAATCGGGGTCACATCGAGCAACAAAATGTCCTTTAAATCGCCCGCTAAAATTCCGGCTTGAATGGCGGCTCCGACAGCAACAACTTCATCAGGATTGACATTCTGATTTGGTTCGAGATTGATCAGCGATCGTACGACTTCTTGCACCATCGGAATTCGGGTAGAACCGCCGACTAGCACCACTTCGTCAATGTCATCGGGCATCATTTCGGCATCCCGAAACGCTTGACGCAAAGGACCCCGCAGACGGCTCAAGAGATCACCGCACAATCCCTCAAACTGCGATCGCGTCATCCGGGTTTCTAAATGCTTGGGGCCGTCTTCCGTTGCGGTAATGAACGGTAAATTAATGGCGGTTACACTCACTCCGGAAAGCTCAATCTTGGCTTTCTCTGCAGCTTCCGTGAGTCGCTGAAGCGCTTGACGGTCTTTGCGTAAATCAATGCCTTCTTGCTCTAAGAACTGCTCTGCCAGCCAATCGACAATTTTATTATCAAAGTCATTGCCGCCCAGCTGTGTGTCACCGCTCGTGCCTCTGACTTCAAAGACACCATCGCCCACATCTAGAATCGAGACATCAAACGTACCGCCACCTAAATCAAACACAAGAATTGTTTCTTGACTGACGCGATCGAGGCCGTAAGCCAACGAGGCGGCTGTCGGTTCATTCAAAATCCGCTTTACATCAAGTCCGGCAATCCGTCCAGCATCACGGGTCGCTTGACGCTGAGAATCATTAAAGTAGGCAGGCACAGTGATTACTGCCCCGGTCACGGGTTCTCCCAAATAGCGAGCGGCTTCATCGGCTAACTTCTTGAGAACTAGAGCCGAGATTTCTTCAGGCGAAAAGTCGCGATTGAGGCGAGGGCATTTGATTCGGATGTTGCCCGCCTCATCTTTGCGGATCGTATAAGGAACTCGCTTCGATTCGGGCGAAAGCTCGGCGTATTTGCGCCCCACAAAGCGCTTTACTGCAAAAAATGTATTTTGTGGATCAAGGACGGCTTGCCGTCTAGCGAGTTGCCCCACCATCCGTTCTCCGTCTTTGCTAACGGCAACAACGGAAGGAGTTGTCCGCGTGCCTTCTGCGTTGGCGATGACCACTGGCTTCCCGCCCTCCATGACCGCCACCACCGAGTTTGTAGTTCCCAGGTCAATACCAACGACTCTGCCCATGTTCTTTGCTAAAGCTAATGTTGAGAATTGCTGGATTCATTCTATCTTGCTAGGGCAAGAGGGGATAGGAAAAGGCACGAGGGATGCCCCCGATTATGCTTTACAAGTAGAGGGAACGGAGTGTCGGAGCATCACTTTTGCAAAGAAATTGTTCACCAGAAGATGATAAATGTAGACGCCTGAAGCATAAAGTCTTACATGGTTGCATCAACCTCATCACTCTAAGTTTCTCTGTACAGCTTGGTAAAGCAATATTTGTAGAGCAATACATTGTCAGGCTGATCATTCTGCCAAGCTAAAAATCTCAAGGTAAAATTGTTGCACAGTCTTACATTGGGCAAGAAGCTTGACACATTATCGGGCAGGGGAGCAACGACTAATGAGTAAAGTGAGTAAAGCAACACTTTATGATCAAGATTTCCTGCAATGGACGCAACAGCAAGCGGAGTGCCTGCGGAATGGATGCTGGGCAGGGTTGGACGTTGAAAATTTGGTAGAGGAATTAGAAGCGTTGGGGCGTAGTGAACAGAGAGAACTTGGCAGCTACTTACAGCTCCTTTTGATGCACCTACTTAAATGCCAGTATCAGCCCGAGCGAAGAACCAAAAGTTCGGATGATACCCTCTCCAACTGCCGAGATAAGATTCAGGATTGCTTGGAAGATACTCCTAGCTTGCAACGTTTTCTTCGAGACTCAGAGTGGGTGGAGAAATATTACCGACGCGCTCGCCGAGATGCAGCGAAAGAAACGCAAAAGCCAGTGGAAACATTTCCAACTGAGTGCCCCTACCTTGTTGAGCAGTTTCTTGATTCAAATTTTTTAGTCTGATTTATTTTTTTAGTCTATTTTCTATAGCGATTGAATCTGTCGTCGCGATGGTTCAGTCAACGGGTCACGTCAACAAATACGTTGCTCTACATCAGAAGAATGATTCTTCGCAGCTTGTGATAGCGAAGCGCAGAAATAGGACATTCTATATCTAAGGAAAAGGCGGGAGAGAAAAGATCTTTGCCTTGCTCGAACAGGTGTGTTCCAACGATCTGTAGAAGGCTAAGTTCATGATGTTTGGTTATGGTTCAGCGATCCTTCGGAGCTTGGCAAAGCCAATCGCTTCTAATTCTCAGCATTCTTGTTTTAGGGCTAACACCTTGGGCAGCAGTGGCTCAGTCATTGCCCGATTCACTCGTCGATGCTTCGCCTACGGGTCCAAAAGATGCTTCGCCTGCGGGTCTAACTGATCAAAATCGAACGGTTCGGCTCGTGGTGAAGTTGAAAAAGCGGCGGGTCTATGTGTATGACGGTGAAACCGTGATTGCCAGCTATCCGGTTGCGATCGGCAGATCGGGTTGGGAAACTCCCGTCGGCGAACATCAGGTGCTTAATAAAGAAGTGAATCCTGTTTTCACTAGTTTCAAGACGGGCAATAAAATTCAACCCGGCTATGACAATCCGCTTGGGGTGCGCTGGATTGGTATTTGGACAGATGGTAAAACTCAGATCGGGTTTCACGGCACAAATCAACCCGAGTCAATTGGACAAGCGGTGTCACATGGTTGCCTTCGCATGTGGAATAAGGATGTGACCCAGCTATTTGAGCAGGTTGAGGTCGGAACACCAGTTTCTGTGCAACCCTAGTAGAAGTCACATCTTTTGCAAGGAGCGGTATGGCGAGGTCAGTTCAAATTGGTGCTGTTTTGCTAACTGTATTAAGTAGCTTGATGTCTGCCTCGCACGCGACAGCAGAGTCAACCAAACTGAAGGTTGAAGTCGATGGGTTGCGGAGTCAGCAGGGAAATATCTGCTACAGCATTTTTGCAAGCAATCGAGGATTTCCCACCGAAACGACCAATGCGGTGCGAAATCAGTGCGTTAAAATCACGAACCGTCCGTTTGAAGTCGAGATTCAGAATCTTAAACCTGGGAATTACGCGATCGCGGTGTTGCACGATGCCAATAGTGACAAACAAGCGAATCGAAACGGACTTGGCATTCCTACAGAAGGCTTTGGATTCTCTAAAAATCCGGCGATTCGCTTAAGCGCTCCAAGCTTCTCGGAAACGGTGTTTCGAGTGGCAGGCGCATCAACCAAGGTTCAAATTCAGTTGAAATATCTGTTAGGAGGGTAAATCCGTTGGCTTGGGGCGGCGAAATCGAGCGATTAGCTGCACAAGTTTGTAGAGCGCAAACCCTAACAGCGCAATCACTAGAACGCCAGCTAAGACAGGCACAGTAAAGGCTAACACCGATAGCGAAATAGACATCACCAGTTCTAACGCAGCAAAAATCGGATTAGCCAGTCCGCCTGAAGCTGCCGTTGATGTGCCTCGCAATAGATTTAGCAAACCTTTCGTCAGTCCAGCCGTTCCGCCGCCTGCCACAAGCGCAAGCGTCCACTGGATCAGCGGGTTCATATCAGGTGCAACCGAGGCAGCAACCACAGTGCCTGCAATAATTGCCGCTGGGGTCGCAAGAACGTCCAAGGCGTGATCAAACCAAGGAATCGAGTAGCCAACCACTTCTAAAACCGAAGCGATCGCGAATAGCGTCAAGGCTTGAGGATTCTCAATCCAGTCAAAGTTTGGTGGCAAATCGTAGTGCCCTAATACCGATACGGCGCTCAGAGCAAGTAAGGGCACAAACACTCGAAAGCCAGAAGCAGCGCTGAGGCTGATCGCTAACATCAGTTCAATCAGAACGTGCGGATCAAGCAGTTGAGACACAAGACGTTTAGGCAAACTTCACTTTTAGTGTAAGAGACAAGACCAATCTCTACTACAGGCCAACCGAATCATATCGAGTAGAGGAATCTCCCCCAGACGAGGGAACCAGTTTCTCTCAAACTAAAAGCTATAGAGTTAGAGGTAATGACATGAGTGCGGCGTCTTGGAATCAGCAGGGATGTCAGCTTTGTGAGCAAGAGCAATACAGCGAGGCGATCGCGGCATTTGATCAGGCGATCTCGCTTGCTCCAAGTTTTGCGGAAGCCTGGAACAACCGAGGAAATGCGCTATCGGGTCTAAAGCGGTTTGCTGAGGCGTTGGGGTCGTACGATCGTGCTGTGCTGATGCAGCCTGACCACCATCAGGCCTGGTTTAACCGAGGCTTGCTGCTTACCGAGATGCAGGCGTATGGCAATGCGCTGGAGTGCTTCGATCGAGCCATCGACCTTTATCCTGATCCGTGTTATCTACACGCTAGAGAAACCATTTGGCTTAAGAAAAAACTGATTCCGGTCTATCAGCAGAACGAATCCACTCGTCGAGTCTAGCCGCATAAGCGGCTAATCTAGTCGTCAGGAGCGAGGGAGATGCTTTTTTATCTCTTGAACTCGACTGAGCCAAGCCAGCAGATCTTGAGCACTAAAGTGCAGACCCCGCGGCAAAATTTGCTCTAACTCTTCTTCAGGGCGTCCGGTTTGCTGCATCCACGCAGCCTTTAGCGTTGCGGTATCGACTAGCTGAGAATCGCTCAACCCCAACGATCGCTGGATTCCAAGCTGCTCTTCGCGCCCAACTACATCAACAACGAACTCGCTACGATTCGCTTGATGCAATACTCCTGCTAATGCCTTGATGTAAGCACTGCTATTCTCGGTTGCCAACTCGGTTAGAGGAACAGGTTGCCCAAATCGACGGTTACTCGCCCAAATTAGAACCAGCAGCAAAACGCCAGCTTGCACCGTTACGGGAAGCAACGGTGTTTTGAGCAGGTAGATGAACCAGTTCTGAGCATCTTCTCGTTGTGCAACTTCTGCTTCTTTATATCCGTGCAGATATTCATCTACCCAAATGGCGTTACCGTTCTGTTTGACTAATTTTTCTAAAAGCGCAAAATTTCCCGGTTCGTCTTGATAGGCGTTAGCAGCCAGAAAGGGAGTAATTGAATAGATCACGCGACCTTTGCCGATCGCCGTTTCCCAAACGATTGTGCCATAGCGATCGCGCAACAGCGGCTCACCTCTATAGAACAACGTCTCATTACCATCTGCGATCGGTGACTTTTGATCGGTCAGTTTCTCCCGTCGCCCTGTATCAATCCTGACGCCACCCTCTTGAATGGTGGTGAAGGAAGCCTCCGTTGCGGATGGAGTGCCTGCTCCCAGAACAACCAGCGTGTTTCCCCGCTGCACCCACTCTCGTTCAGCTTGAGAAAAACTGAAGGGCAACCAGCCAGTATTAACTTGCAAAAAGGTTGTTTTCGTACCCTTACGCGAACTGACAAAGGCTTCAGAGGGCTTTTGCCAGCGACTAATGGGTGTCCCTTGGCGCTCCATATAGGCAGACCACGCTCCGTAGCCATCGGGCGCACGACTGAACGTAGAGCCGCTGATTTGAGGGTTGCTTTTAGGAGCAATGAATAGCGTTAAAAGAATGAGGGTTGCGATCGCAAGGCCTCCCGCCAGAATTCTTCGATCAATACGCTTCAGCACGCTTTCCTTCCTCATCTAAAGAATTGCGCTCAAGGTCGCTATAAGCTTGCTGACATTGATTAAAAATTTCGGCTGAAATGGTGGCGTTGCCAAAGCAAAGCTGCTCATGAGTTCTGAGCAGCGTTTGATAAGCGTGAGATCGCGGCAACAGCTGCACTAGATTCCAATATTCGTGATCGGTGCGACTGGCTTGATGAGGAGCAAGTTTTGTATCGTTGAGTCGCTGTAGCGTGGCCATATAAAGGGCACGACAGGCTTCTCGGTAGTTTCCCTGCTGCTGAAACCGTTGAACCTCATGCATCCAAAAGGCGATCGTGCGATCGCGATCGTTAGACTCTACTTTGCGATCTAGCCGCTTAGAGAGCCTCGGACGGTTTGGATCAAAATATGGATTAAGCCATTGATACAGTTGCCAACCTAGCCACAAGACCAAGGCAGCTACAATCGCCCAAAACGTCCCTTGAAACCACCACATCGGGAAGTTCCACTGGGGCGCATTCGGAACCGTAGGGGCGTCAAATTTGGGAAAATGCAGCTCAATCCATTCGCCCAATCGCCACCAAAACTGTTGAAACTGCCAATCTAAACTATCTTTCTGGAATGTCCCCGCCGCCATCGCTTTGCTCTTCGTGAGGTGAAGCTACCACGCGATTGTGTGAAGCTATTTTGTGAAGCTGCTAACGAGCCACAGAATTAGAAACGTCACCAAGCTGATGAAGACATCATCTCGCGGTAGACCGGGTACATGCGGGAGAATCAGTCCGTATAGTAGACCCCCAATCGCAAACCCTAGCACCAATCCTCCAACCCCTAGCAGCACGGCTCGCCCCAGCTTTTGCTCTTTTCGATAGATGAAGTAGAGCGTCGAACCCGTCGCGATCGCCATCGCCACTTGTAGCACAGAATCTACAGGGTAGAAATAAATAGCAGTCCCCATGGCTGCCAAGATGCCACCCGGTAGGGCAATATCAACAGAACTGGGCGAATCAATGAAATTCTGTAGCCACTGAGAGGATTTGGCAGGCGCAAGGGCTTGCGGCGGTGCGGCTGGCGCGGCCTTTTCTGGAAATCGAATTCCTTCTGGAACTTTTATCTTGCCTTCTTGTCGTAGACGCAGGCGATCCATTAAGACGGCATCGTAGGCAGCTTCAATCTCAGAAATCTTACGCTGATCCCCAGCTAGCTCTGCTACTAGCCGAGTCCGGGCGGTTTGGATTTCTTCAAACGAAGAACCTTCGGGAACACCAAGTTTTTCGTAGGGACTGTCGCTCATTCGCTGTTACTCCACCTTTTCCTGAAGGTTATGTCGCCTCACAGGTCATCGCACGTGTGATTACACTTAGAGTCTAGACCATTAGAGTTTAGACGATGAATCTTTGACTTTAGAAAGATTTGAGGTCTTAAACAAAATCGTTTATTCTCTCGTATTTCTATTCTACTTCGCCAGCTTTTTTTACGGAAACCAAGGTAAGACTCGATATTTTCGTCAAAAGCTAAGGCATACTAATGCTGATGCTCAATATATCTTGTGTAATACAGAATATCCTGTGTCATACAGATAGACCTGGATACCCGAAGCTCCGCAAGTCCGACTGTCCTTCTCAATTCACGATTGCAGCGCAAAGTTATGGTCATGGCTCCAGCCAAGATACTCGTAGTTGACGATGACCCGGCTATCCGGAATCTCATTCACCGTTTTCTTTCCAAACAGAGTTACCAAATGGAATCTGCGGAGGACGGAAAAACCGCAATGGCAATGTTTGAGCAGTTCAATCCTGATTTAGTCATTTTGGATGTGAATTTGCCTGATGCTAATGGTTACAGCCTGTGTCAAGAGATGCAGAGCCGCACAAATGTTTTTGTGCTGATGCTAACCAGCCGGACGGATGAAGCCGATAAGCTCCGTGGCTTCGCTCAAGGTGCAGATGATTACATTACAAAACCGTTTAGCTTAGGCGAACTCGGTGGGCGGGTTGGTGCAATTCTTAAGCGTCAGCGCATTGTGACAACCGCTGAGCAGCAGTGCTTGGTGTTTGACAAACTGCTGATCGATCCAGTCCGACGCGAAGTCAAGCTGAATGAAGATATTGTGCCCTTGACGGCATTAGAATTTGATTTGTTACATTTCTTAGCAAGTCATCCGGGTCGAGTTTGGCGACGAGCTGAACTGATTCAGGAGGTTTGGGATTACGAATATGTGGGCGATCAGCGCGTGGTTGATGTCCATATTGGTCAGATCCGCAAAAAGATTGAAATCGATACGAGTCAGCCTGCTCTCATTCAAACTGTTCGCGGGGTTGGCTATAAGTTTGAGTCACCTGCGGCGGTGAGTTAGCCCTATGAGCCGTTGCAGTTATCAATCCGTCGCCAAGCTTAGCGGCGGAATTGTTGGGTGTTGCTGCTTTAGCCCTCTCGGTTTCAGCCCTATGAAGAAACTGTTTTTAGCGAATCAGACAATTCTTTGAATTGCGCTGGGCGCTAATCGCTTCTCTCATGTTTCCAGCATTGAAGTTAAACGCAGAGGTGCTTAGGGGAGAATAGCTGTCTACAAGCGATATTGGCGGTAGAGATCACTGGCAGCGCGATGCACGAGAGAATGACGATAGACCAAAGCATCCATATCATCTCCGTAACCGCCTCCAATCACACATGCGACCGGGTAGCCTTGCGAAAGACAAGTTGTGAGGACTTGCATATCACGACGAAATAATCCTGAATCGGTGAGGGCGAGTTTACCTAAGCGATCGCACGAGTGCGGATCAACGCCAGCATCATAAAATACGAGATCCGGCTTCTCTTGAGTCAGTAGATCCGGCAAATATTCTGCCAATGTCTGCAAATATTCGTCATCTTCCATGCCTTCAGGCAAGGGCACATCTAGATCGCTCTGCTGCTTTGTACCCGGAAAATTGATTTCACAATGCATGGAGAAGGTAAAGACGCTGGAATCATCTTGAAAGATGAAGGCGGTTCCGTCGCCTTGATGCACATCGAGATCAACAATGAGAATTTTTTGAGCAAGCCCCAGGGTTTGCACGACTCGAGGCGCGATCGCTAGATCATTAAAAATGCAAAACCCCGAGCCGTAGCTGGGAAACGCATGGTGAGTACCACCTGCAGTGTTACATGCTAGTCCGCTCTCTAAGGCCAATTTAGCGGTGAGAACCGTTCCTCCAACGGCAACGCACGTACGATTTACAAGAGCTGGACTCCACGGTAATCCAATGCGCCGTTGAGCTTTCGGATCTAGCGTGCCTTCACAATAATCGTTCACGTAGTCAGATGTGTGAACGAGTTCAAGCCACTCTTGGGGCGATCGCTGTGGGCAATGAAATTGTGATCCTGTTGCGACATCATCCACTAATAGCAACTCGTAAAGTTTCTTAAATTTTGACATTGGAAACCGATGATCTAATGACCAAGGCACAACGTAATCAGGGTGATAAATCAGCGGTAAATCCATTTAGTAATTCGACTGATATCTGTCTTTACTTTTGTAAATTAATCTCGTCAAATATTGCTGTTTGTAAGAGTTTGTAGAAGATCTCCAGCCTCATCCTTTAGACTGATTGCCAGTCCGAAATTTTTTATCTGAAACGCTCATGTCTCATCCTGTTTGGCACGAATATCTAAAGCTTCTTTCATTCTTTGCAAGTGTCATTGGTCTATACATTGTAGTGAATCGAAAATCGGCTCAGGCAGATGATGCTGATGCGGCAGATCTAACGCTATTCGCTATGAGTTTTGCCTACTGGATTGTGCATCTTGTGGCGGTGGGTGCCCAGAAGTGGATTTCTCCTGATTGGGACATCTTTATGCTCAGTCTGAAGTGGACAGCGGTGATTTCCTACTTATTAACCTTCTCATGTGCCCTGAGTTTGCCCATGCACCGCTTCTCCGCTTCTCAACGGCAAACGGAGTAATTTTAGTTATTTGGAGTTGAAAATGTGAGCGCTTGGCTTAGGCCAAGCTCTGCAAGATCGCCACTTCGAGCTGAGTTTGATCAAGAGTCGTCAGCACAAACACTTCTTGCACGGTCTTTCCTTGACGCGCAATTACTTTATAGCCGCCGCGAATTGGCACAGAGATTTTTAGCTTTAACTGAGGCGCGTGAGAGCGGACGGAGCTAATCACGCCAGGGGTAATCGTCTGAATTCCAGGGCATTGAGTGAGCCGCTTTAGAATAGGAATTAGCCCCGGAATGTGAGTCGAATGATTCCACACGAGTCGCCCCTGCTTTTCCTCGTCTCCCATGATGTCTCCTCAGTTAACCCGCTTCCAGCGGAGCCAGTGTCAGTCCTTCCATACCAAGCTGCATGTGGTACAGTTCCGCTTGTTCTAGCGGTCCTGACCATACGATCGCTTGTCCATCAAAATGGACTTGATTAGTAAGTTTCCAAGCCAAATCGCCGTTCATGTTTGGGATGTACTTCATCAAACACTCGGCGACGTGCTCAAACGTGTTGAAATCGTCATTCAACACAATGATCTTATAGTTTGGATAAGTTTGCCGCGTCGTTTGACTAGTTTTTTCGGGCGTTGTGACGGCTCCAGCCATCACCACAATTGTTGCATCCTGGAGGTGTCTAGTCATGGCTTACTTAGAATTGAAACAATCAAAATTTCATACCAAAAATTGTAGAGTACCTGACTCAAAGTACAAGGGATTTCTAACCAACATCGTTAGAAATCCTGTTGTCAATGCTTTGAAACTGATTTAATCAATATGTACTCAATTAAAATTTCCCCTATAAGAATTTCTTTTTCTGCTTAACTGAGGACGGGGATAGGCGTTGAGGTGGGGCACATGCGCGGTAAAAAGCGTCCAAATCGGGGAACTCCTCTATTGTTTAAAAATTTAAGTGGAATGCTAACGCTAAGCTTGGCGTTGGTTGGTATCGTCACGCTGGTTAATTTAGGACGCTCGGGCAACAACGTACTAGAGCGGTTAACCTCGCTGTTTAATAGTCAGCCACCTGCACCAAAGGTGGATACTCGTTCCGTGGTGATTCAGCAGGTTCGGGAGGCGAGCGAACTAACAACCGCCGTTTATACAATGGAAGCGGTGGTGCCGACGCAGCAGGACGCCGCGATCGCAGGTGTAGTTGTGGGAACCACGAAGCTGCTCTACATTGCTCGGGGTGAGGTTCGGGCAGGGGTCGATCTGAGCGCGCTTAACCCTTCCGATGTGCAAGTGACAGGAGATACGCTGCGGTTACGTTTACCGCCACCGCAATTATTAGATAAAAAAATTGATGTCACGAAATCAAGCGTTTATGATTACAATCGCGGATTTTTAGGGTTAGGACCCGATACAGCTCCAGAATTGCAGCGATTGGCACAAGAAGAAGCATTGAAGAAGATTCAAACTGCCGCATGTGCGGATGGAGTGCTGGAGAAGGCCAGCGATCGCGCCAAACTAGTCGTCACTCAATTGGTTCGTGTGTCAGGTGTCAAAACTGTTTTAGTAGAAACTCAAGCGCCTGCTCCTAATGCCTGTCCTTCTTCGTAGATTGATCTCAGAGAATCATCTCTGACTTTTGTAGTTTATGTGTCCTGAACCGTTAGATTTCTTAACGAGCCGTTTCCTAAAAATGAAACGCCAGTAACGTCTTTGTATTGATTTTTATAAGGGATATTACGCAAGTTTTAGCGATTAGCTTCTTGGCCTAGAGCCCTTTCATAGAGCAGAATCACTCTAGTTCTTGAGCGAGTATTTTTGCATTTCGTATCTTAAACTACAGCTTTCTCAAACTTGGGGATCACACTCCCGATAGGTGATCCCAGCCTTAGAAGAATTTAAAATAAAAATAGATTTTAGAGATCAAATTAAAAACTCTGGCAATAATAGACAAACAAGCAGTGTTCTCTATCAGTAGTAATTTTCAGAATTTGGTATCTGACAATACCGGACTTTGAAAATTAATATCTGGGACCTTAGGCAGACCTTTTTTATCGATCAAAATTAGCTAAACATTAAGGAAGATGAAGATGAAAACAGTTCAAACGGTTCGCTGCCCAAACTGCGGTAGTTATGCTGAACGCATCCATGTTCCGGTGGGACAACTTACTCGCACTCAATGTCACAGTTGTGACTATTTAATGATTACCTGTTCTCAAACAGGAAAGGTTATTGAAGCGTATGCACCCGGAATTTATGCTCAGCGCTTAGCATTATCCTAATGGCTTAGAGGCACAGTCTAATAGAATTTTTTAGAAGAAATGTGGAGATTGCTTAATGCTGTCCCCACATTTTTTATAGCAATACATTTATAAGGATTGCTCAGGTAGAAAGCGTAGCCTAACTCAGGTAGAAAGCGTAGCCTAATTAGTACAAAGCACAGTAAAAGAACCGCGCCAGACTTCTAATATCCGAAGAGCTCTAATATTCTTTCTGAGAACTTCGACATGACGTTATCTTCTACAACATCTACAAGCTCTCTCTACGTTATACGAGCAAGATTATTACCTCTGGCTACAAGTAACCGTACAGCTTCTGGAGAAGGGCGAACTTTCTGCACTTGATGTTACGAACTTAGAGCTGATTCATAAAGTAAATCTTAAGCAGCCAATCGTCGTACCATCAGACGAA
>NZ_JCACCM010000186.1:0-6943 GCF_059501405.1 Myxacorys sp. | reverse complement strand
GAGCGAGAATAACTATATGTCTTCTAGATTAAGCTATTGCCGATTAAGTCTATTAATTGGAATAATCCTTCTGCTTCAGTCAGCAAGTATTTCACCGTGGCAGAAGTAACTCAAAACGACGATCGCAGAATCCCTGTGGCTGGTTCAGACGAAGAAGCGGCGATTCTCAGACTGGCAGCAGAACTAGACAAGGTTCGAGGGGCTTGGGGAGGCGCGATTCGGGTCACATCCTGGTATCGTCCCTATGCCGTAAATCTTGCAGTGGGCGGGGTGTCTAACTCGTTCCACCTTACGGGTATGGCGGCTGACATCTATCCCATGTCAGGCGATATCTATGAGTTTCAAGATTGGCTTGATCATAGATGGACTCAGGGAGGCCTTGGGTATGGTGCTAATCGTGGATTCGTCCATTGCGATTTGGGACCATATCGCAGATGGGATTATTAGGCGCTCTTAAATACCTCCCATCTAACCCTCTTGACGGTTTTCTTTGCCCAAGCGGGGTTGTGATTGCTTCTGTTTCTGTCCAACCCCGCTCTAATCTGTCGCTCACCAAATTATCTTTTCCTCCCAAATCTCGGCTCCATTGAGTCAGGTTTTGGCACTTCCCGTTGAACTCAATTACTCGTTCTAATCCGTTTCGGTTGGGTCCCAATCCGCTATCCCGATATGATTGATGCATATTTTCTTGGATAGTCATGTACTCAAGGTTGTCCTTGGCATTATTTCTGGGATTCGCGTCTTTGTGACCAACGTGAAGCCCTTCGGGTCTAGCACCATGAAAGGTTAATGCAACAAGAGCATGGACTCGAAATGTCTTAGGCTTGCCGTTTCGGCAAAGTGCAACATTTCCATATCCCATTGGTCCGCAATAATTGACTTTTAGAATTTTGCCTTTTGCTATGTGATGCTTGTGTCCATTCCATGCGGTTCGATCGACGCTGCGAATTTTGCCTAAACTAGATGCCTCATAAAGACCTTCGTAGCCAGGAATAGACTTCCATTCCTCCTGTACCATCAATCTAGCCCTCCAATGGCTTAATCATTGTGAGTGGTTAGCCATCAATGAGTGGTTGCAACACTTCATTGGTGGCGTTATTTTTTCTATCATAACTCATCAAAAACCTTGAAAACCCTTTGAGACAATGGTTTGAGCGTTTTGCTTTAGACCACAGAGAGGGCGGCTGGAAACGCGGACCAGGCAGCATTCGCTGGATGTATTAGCGATCGTCCTCTTAGAAAACAACCCCTTGTCTCGTTATGAGAGGAGGGGTTACCTGTATTACTCCGCCTATTTTAAAGAAGAACCAAGATTCTCGAAGATTTCTCGCCCTCTTAGTGCATAGCGATCGCTAAGTCTTCGATTCAGTTCAGAGCTTTGCACTACTGGAATGTCAGAAGCTCTAACATTGGCTTGGGCAATCATAATCATAAGTTGACTAAAGCATTCTGGATCTCAGCACGTTTAGCGAGTTGTTGCTCCACAATTTTTCCAGCGAACCCTTGTTCCATTTGCCAAGCAACGAGTGTGATTGCTGACGACGTAACTGCCAGCCTCATCGCTTTGCATAGTTGTTACCAGTCTTCTTCAGGAAAAATTTGTTCAATTTCAGCCAACCTCAAACTCATAAGCACAGATTGATTTAAGATTTCAATCATTGTCAAACACGAATCTGAAAGGCAGCATTGCCGCTATCTGTTCTCTTCCTGACTGGATTGAACGTCGGAAGCTGATTGAAATGATTTGTCTGGTAGATTTGCTAATTGTTGATCGATGACGCTGGGAAGCAGATAGAACAGTGGAATGAGAATATAGAGGATGACACTCACTGTTGTGTTGATCCAAGACAGCAGTGTTGCGATTGCATAGAGCGTTGGGTAGCCGATGCTCCAAAGCGAAGCGTTAAAGATGAATTTGCGATAATGTCGATTATCCAAAAGATACTGTCGAACGACGTAAAACCAAAGTACGTTATAAACGATGCCAGTTATTGTTAGGGACGAACCGTAAAACACAACTACAGGCTGAAGCTTGCTGTAGTTGCTAATTAAGGCTGTGGAATAGGGAATAAACGCGATGCACATTAGCAGGATGAGATTGATCGTTAAGGTAATGCGATCAACTCGCTTAAGAAAATGAAAGAGCGCATGATGATTTAACCAAATAACGCCGATGACCAGAAAACTCGTGACATAACTCAATAGATGCGGTGCAATGTGCATCATTTCACTAACTACTTCTGATGGAGCGGCATGAGACAAATTTGGCACTTTAATTTCAATCACCAGTAAGGTCATGGCAATCGCAAATACCCCATCACTGAACGCCTCAAATCGATTGAGGCTCATGAATGTCTTCATTGGTTATCCTTCCATTCGTCCCTCACCGTACATAAATTGAGATCGCTCTCCCAAGGCGTGTCCAGATTTCCATAGGCGCATTCCTAGTGCCAGTTGATCGCCCTCCCATACCTCCAGTGCTCTGGGAACATCATGATTGGAGCCAACCAAAGCATGAGTAAGTGCGATCGCATTGGCAGCCGCTTTAGCAGTACTAGCCGCTGTATGGGGGCGGGGAATAAAAGCGGCATCGCCAATCAGGGCAATACAGTCAAAGGCCATTTGCGGTACACCAAGATCCAAAATGGCTTGAACAAAGGGTTCTTGGGTCGCTGCCACTAATTTTTGAAATGGAGGGGCTAAGACGCGATCGGCATACGATCGCATCGTTTGTTCCACAATTGGATGGATCATTCCAGGCGCGATTGAAAACTCCCGCCGCTGACCGTTTTTATCCGTCAGGATGTCCGGCAACTCGGTTTTTTGGTCGTAATTGACATACCAAACCCAGTTGAAGCGACGCTCTCCTGGAATCAACGATTCATTCTCTCCTGGAATCACATATTGCAGAATGTGCGAATTCGGAAACTGATAAAACACAAATCGTTCAGTCAACAGTTTCGCCGTTGCAGGATCGAGTTCCCGTTCATTCACTAAGCCGCGATAGGCAACATACCCAGCATATTGCGGTGTGTAGTCCGGCAAGAGCAAGTGGCGAATCGTTGAGGTTGGTCCATCCGCACCCACGAGCAGATCACCTGTCTCGCGAGTGCCATCGGCAAACATCGCAGTTACCTGTGTTCCGTCTTGAGTAATCTCAGTCAGGTGCTTGCCTTGATGATAATGGTCAGCCGAAAAATGTCGCCGCATCGAACCGTAAAGTAAATTCCAGGAGGTTAAGATTTGACGCATCGGCATAGGTTGAGCAATGCTGCCGTCTCGGTTTAAGTAATATCGTTCGTGTGCTACCACACCTAAAGAAGCTTCATCCGCGATTCCTGCTCTTTGAAACGCTTCCACGACATCCGGTTGCAGCACAATGCCGCCGCCGCGACTGTCGAGAGAGTGCGGTGATCGCTCATAGATATCTACCTGCCAACCGATCGATCTCAACAGATTTCCGGCAAACAACCCAGCCAATGATCCGCCAATCACAAGGGCGCGTTTATCGATAGCGTTCATCCCATTTCCTCTAAATACTTGTGAACAAACGTGACCGCCATTGCCCCTTCACCCACGGATGAAGCCACCCGTTTCACAGAACCATGCCGCACATCTCCTGCTGCAAAGGAACCAGGAACACTGGTTTCTAGAAAAAATGGATCGCGATCGCGCGTCCAGCATTCCGGTAGGCGACCCTGTTTGAGTAAATCTGAACCAGTCACCAGGTAGCCTGCCTGATCCCGAATGATGTTAGTATCCTTTGCCCATTCAGTATTTGGCGCACCGCCAATGCAAACAAACAACCGTCGAGTATCAATTTTCTGTATAGATCGATCGCCACCGTGAGTCACTTCAATCTGCTGCAACGAGGTGTCCCCTGCCAGCCCAGTCACCCAAGCCTGAAAGAGGACTTCAATGTTGCTTTTCTGAGTAATACGCTCAACGAGGTACTGCGATAAGGTCGCCGCTAGCGTATCGCCGCGAATCAGCATGGTTACTTTTTCGGCATAGCGCGACAAGTACATGGCAGCTTGACCTGCTGAGTTACCACCACCCACAATAAAGACGTGTTCGCCACCACACAGAGGCGCTTCACTTGCACCTGCACCGTAAAATAATCCAACTTTGAGAAACTGCTTTTCATTGGGAAGGTTAAGCCGTCGATACTCAATCCCCGTGGCGCAGATGTTGGCTCGTGCAACCATTTTGCTGCCATCCGCCATGTCTGTATAGATGCGATTGTCTCGAAATTCTGACTTCATGCCCTCGCGTAACAGCAGCAGTTCAATGCCAAATTTAACTGCTTGCTGGCGGGCGCGTTCCGCTAAATCGGCACCGCTAATGCCTTCAGGAAATCCCATGTAATTCTCGATCAAGGAACTGGTGCCTGCTTGTCCACCTACGGCATGGCGTTCAACCAGAACAGTGCGTAGCCCCTCAGATGCAGCATACACGGCTGCACTTAAGCCAGCAGGACCCGCACCATAAATCGACAGATCATATTCTTTGAATCTGGGTTGCGTCACCCAACCGAGCCGTTGAGCGATCTCTCGAATAGTCGGGGCAAAGAGTTGAGTGCCCTCTGGAAGTTCAACCACAGGCAAGCGGATATCACTTAGAGTTGAAAGACTCAGTTCACGATCGCAATCCTGATCGCTCGTTAATTCAATCCAGTCAAATTCAACGACGCTGCGGCTGAGAAAATCTCGAATTTCGTAAGCAGCGGCTGAATTGGGTTGCCCATAGAGTTTGACCCTCTGAGGATTAGACGATGAGCCTGAATCATTTGTCATAGTAGTGTTTCCGTCGTTATTACTATCATTCAGCCAGTCGTATTCATCTGAGGTTCAGGCAGTTGTCAATTCCTTCACTGCATTTTGCAAGGCGGCGAGAAAGACCTCAACGGATTGAGCACCCGACACAACTTCTTTGCCAATGCGAGTATGAGGGACACCATGAATCCCTCGAGCAATCGCCTGACGTTCCAATTCCCGTACCTCTTGCATCCCCGCATCAGACAACAGAAATGCCTTTGCCGCCTCTGCATCTATACCCACCTCAGCCGCTAAATTGGCTAAGACTTTAACCTCAACAATGTTTTGTCCTTCTGTGAAATATGCCTTCAGAATGCGTTCCGCCATTACTGTTGCTTTATCCTGTTGTCCCGCAAACCAAGTCAATCGGTGTGCTTTCAGCGTATTGGGAGTAACGGTCATCAAGTCGTAGCGAAATGCAATGCCGTCAGCTTGAGTTGCCTGCACCGTTTTGGCATCGAGTGCCTGCGAGTATTCCCAATTGCCAAACTTCTGGCTGCGGTAAGTTTGGCGATCCATTCCAGCTTCAGGCATATCTGGATTTAGCTCGAATGGATACCAAATCTGTTGAATTTCAACCGATGAATTCAGTTGTTCAATTGCCTGGTTCAATCGCGTTTCTGCGACCAAACACCAGGGACAAATGAAATCTGAAGTAATGGCAATCGTTAATGTCATAGTTGCCTCCTTATAAGTTGTTCTACAACTGTTGATAGTTTCACTCTAATCTCATTTACAAAGAATGTTAATGTACTAAATACGCTAAATACCTTTGCGTTTTTTGCAATAATCAATTTAAAGGGAATGCGGTGGATCAACTGGCAGCAATGCGATCGTTTATTAAAGTCGTCGAGACTGGCGGATTTTCAGAAGCAGCCCGACAGCTAGGGTTAGCCGTCTCCTCGGTGATGCGTCAAGTCAATTCCTTAGAAGCGATGCTGAACACTCAGTTGCTCAACCGCTCCACGCGCAGCATCACGCTCACGCTACAGGGTCAGAAGTACTACGACAGAGCGGTACAAATTCTGCAAGATGTAGAAGAAGCTAACCTTTGCGTTATGGAACAAGGTGATATTCCGCACGGCAGTTTGCGGGTCAGCCTCCCTGTAACGTTTGGACGGTTGCATATTGCTCCGATTTTGAGTGATTTTCTAGCTCAGTACTCAGAAGTTAAGCTTGATCTACAACTTAGTGATGGACTCGCAAACTTAGTCGAAGCCGATTTAGATGTAGTGATCCGCATTGGCAATCTCGATCGTTCCAATCCCAACCTGATTGTCCGCAAACTGGCGACTTATGATCGATTGGTCTGCGGTAGCCCAGCGTACTTTAGGCAATATGGCAACCCAGCTCATCCGAACGACTTAACTAGGCACAATTGTTTGCTCTTTGCCTATTCGACAACTTCTCAAATCTGGCGATTCCAGTGTGAAACCGAAGTGTGTGACGTGAAAGTGAGTGGATCTTTGGTGGCAAACCATTCAGAAATGCTGCGTCAAGTCTGTTTAGATGGTACTGGTTTAATCTTGATGCCAACCTGGTTAATTGGTGAAGATATTAAAGCTGGAAGATTACAGGCAGTGTTGACTGATTTTCAAATCTCTCCACAAGCTGATCTGGATACAGGCGTTTATGCATTGTATTTACCTAACCGTAAGTATTCGCGGCGGGTTCAAGTGTTTATAGATTTCTTGATTCAGCAATTTGGCAATCCGCCCTACTGGGAGATAGAAAGTTTGACTTGTGGCACTTCCCACTCAAACAGTTGACTTGAGCACCTTTGTACTCTCTCAATGAATAGGTGCACCCATGTCACTGGTGGGCAAGATTTACGTGGGCGATTTAGACCGATTGCCCAAAGGTCGAAAGAAGAGTAATCGTCGGATCAAACAAGTGGCGCGAAACAATATTTGGGAGATGCCGACTCAGGCGAAGTATTTAGAGGAAAAGCTGCAACTGGCGGGCGGAATCGGAACCGAGAAAGCCAGTGAAGCATATACCTCTCAAGTGTGCCCTCAATGCGGACGCAGGCATAAGTCGCGCAACCGCGTCTACTACTGCAACCCCAAACATGGCAGGGCTGATTTATTGCAAAAAGGAAAAGAGGCGACAAATATCGTGAGCAA
>NZ_JCACCM010000185.1:0-6956 GCF_059501405.1 Myxacorys sp. | reverse complement strand
ACACTCTCCAGTCCAGTATTTCATAAATTTACAGGTTTTCGGCTAGGCTCTAAGTTCCATAAAGGAGGCAGCATGAAATTTCTTCATTGCATGATTCGGGTGAGAGATGTTCCACCAACCCTGCGGTTTTATGAGCTGTTAGGGCTGAGGCTCCTTCGTCAAAAAGATTATCCCAATGGGCAATACACGCTTTATTTTTTGGCGACGGAGCCAGGCGCACCCGAAATTGAACTCACTCACAATTGGGACGATCGCGCCTATACAAGTGGCAATAACTTTGGTCATCTTGCTTATCGAGTCGAGGACATTTATGAGTTATGTGATCGCCTTAAGTCTAATGGGATCAACATTCTTCGTCCGCCACGCGATGGGCATATGGCATTTGTCAAAGACCCCAACGGTATTTCAATTGAGCTAATACAAGAAAACGGTGCTTTGCCACTGCAAGAGCCTTGGGCTTCCATGCCCAATGTTGACTCCTGGTAAACGACTTGCTGAAATCTTAACCGTTTATTTGTTCTATGTTGGAGAGTAGTGTGGAAATTAGCACAAATACAACAGATCTGCAATTGGATCAGCGAGAGCGCCTACTCTGGACTTTAATCGCAGCAACCGTTCTCATTTTTTTCCAAGCGTACATGGTTGCACCAATTATCCCCCACTTGGCGCAGGAATTTCAGGTTGACAACCAGATTATTGGATTGCTGGTTCCGGCTTATATGATTCCGTATGGAATTACTTCATTACTGTTTGGGTTGCTATCAGATCGGGTAGGTCGCAAGCCAATCATGCTAATGTCACTGTTTGCCATGGTGATATTAACGCTGTTGAGCGCAACGGCTCAGTCTGCACCCCAACTGATTGGATGGCGGCTGTTAACGGGACTCAGCGCTAGTGGTACGATTCCACAGATCCTGACGCTGATCGGAGAGCTATATCCTTACTCACAACGCGGTCGTCCTTTGGGATGGATTTTTGGTGCGATGGCAGGTGGAATGGCTTTGGGTTCCACCTGTGGTGCCATTCTCCTACCCATGATTGGCTGGAAAGGACTTTTTATTGGTGTCGGCATTTTTGCGAGTGTGCTGTTTCGTCTTCTGTGGCAGCAACGCCGCTTAATTGCCAGCACTAAATCAAAGATTCCCTTCAATTTGAAAAATTTGTTAACCGGATATAAAGAGTTGCTCACCTCGCGTCGAGGTGCAAGAACTTACAGCTATGTGTTTCTAAACGGGATTTTTCACTCTGGTGTTTTTACTTGGCTTGGGCTCTATTTGTCTCAACGATATGGATTCGATGAAGCGCAAATCGGGATCGCGCTATTAGGGTATGGAATTCCGGGTGTGCTGTTCGGTCCCATAGTCGGCAAATTGGCGGATCGCTGGGGGCGGAATCGTATACTCCCAATTGGCTTCGCGGTTGCCGCGATCGCGCCACTGGTTCTCATTGTGAACGTTCCGCCAATTATTGCCACGATTGCTGCAATCACTCTGTCACTTGGCTATGATCTCACACAGCCCCTGCTTGCTGGGATCGTTACCAGCTTAGGCGCGGAGCGGCCAGGACAGGCAATGGGATTAAATGTGTTTACCTTGTTCATTGGCTTTGGTACAGGTGGATATTTATTTGGCGAAATCCTGCGATTTGGCTTTACTCCCGCTTTGTTGATCTTTGGTAGCGTAATGCTGTTTTTGGCAATTGCATCGATCCTTCTGTTTCATGGGGAAGGAAACAAACCTAAGTCTTTACCTCTCAACAGCAAGGGTTGACATGTAAGAAAACTCCCAAGCGGTGGAACGTATAGCATGGCGCTACTGGTAGCGCCATTTTTGCTTGCTTGCTATGTTTATCCCTCTCCTAAGAAACAATTTGCGTGGAAGATGCAGCAACAAGGTCAAACCCCAGTACCTGCGCCTTTTTCCGCAGACCTTTGACAATCTGCTCCTGGTAGCCTTGCTCGTAGTAGTTGACCCTTGGGTCGTCATAGGCTCCACCCGAACTCCAGAGTCGATAGAAGAGGCGAGCTAACTTGTGAGCGGTGGCTGTAATGGCTTTCGTGCTCCCAGGTGAGTTCGCAAACGGCGATAAAACGCATCTAGGGCAGAGCGAGTTTTGCCTGCTGCCAGAGCCGCTATCCGGAAGGCGTTTGCAGCGTGATTGACAACTGGTGATGTTCTAGACATGTGGCTCAGGATTGTTCAAATCCGATTCCAACAGTTTATAGAAAGTCATCCACACGTCTAGAACACGACCATCACCCAGCAGGGTTGTTTCATTGTCACCGAGAGATATCTGGAAGCCCCAAGTCCTCGTTTGCAAGGTTCAAAAAATTCAAGAACGTCGAACGAGGGAATCAAGCAGCCAGTTTTTTATTTCTCACAATGAAACAGCCCTGCCATCACCTTGTAGGGCTTGAGCAATCTCGGTTGCACTTCGGTGACTACGTCGCGGACAACGCATTCGTACCGAACGAGTGCAGCGTTACGTGGGTCGGGTTACGGAACCCAAACGAGTCCAAAGTCGACATAGCCAATTTTGGTTTGGTCTATACGGCAGCTTGTGGATTGATAGCCTCAATTTGTGGTCTATCCTTGCCGCCAAACTCATGGCACTCAAACCCCAAAAACGCTCCTTTTCTGGGCGAGGTCTCAACGCCATTTCCCTGATCCAGTCTGCTCTTTAGCTGCCTTGTCACCCCCTGAAGCAGAATTGCTCTTACATAGCTTCTGTTATGTCAATCGAAAAAGCCAGAACTTTGTTGCGTAGAGGCTTTAGAGTTTGCTTCGTTTAAAGCGATGAGAACAGAATCTACTTATTTTGCTGGGTCATTTAGGTTGAACGAAGCAATTGCGAATTTCACAGAACTATTGCCACACCTGCTGGTTTAGGCATTTTCCCTTTTCATAACCTGATGAGCCTTTCAAGGGAATGAAATAGGAGAAATATCTCCTTTGGGTGGTTTCCCTAGCACACGTTTGATAAGTCAAGTACTATATAAGTGCTCGACAACGAAGCTAGTCTGATAAAACTTAACAGTCAAAAGTTTATCAACGTGTAGATGCAAACTCTAGTGGTGCTACCTGTGCTGACTACAAATGCTTCAGAAATGCTGGATGAGCTGCTGAAATTAGGGTTGTTGACGGATTTACAGCACACGATTCTTCGGAAAGCTTGGGAAGGAGAGACGTACCCTACGATCGCACAAGACCTCGGCTATGATGCAGGCTATGTTCGAGACGTTGGTTCAAAACTATGGCGAGTTCTCTCTAATAGTCTTAGTCTAGAGATCAACAAGACGAATTTTCGCTCTCAAATTCAGCGGTATTTTCAAACGACAGCAATGACTGAACCAGTGACGCTGCTTGCTTCACCAACGCACGATTCAGTCACTTCTTTAATTCACGTTGCAGAATCGTCGCCACTGTCTGTATCGATCGCGCTACCATTTTCGCTGCACGACGGCTTCTATGGTCGAGAGCAAGAACAAGCCAAGCTAACTGACTGGATTGAGCATCAACAGTGTCGTCTCCTTGCCATTCTAGGCATGGGCGGAATTGGCAAAACAACGCTGACGCAACATCTAGCTCAAACCCTTCAGCCGAAATTTGAGCAGGTCATTTGGCGCTCTCTGCACAACGCCCCACCAGTCCGTGACGTGATTGCGGATATTCTAGGTGCGCTTGGACATTTGAATGATGAGATTCGCTGGGAAGACCACTTGGACCACAGCTTGACACTATTGCTCTCTTACCTGCAGCAGCATCGCTGTCTTCTCATTCTTGACAATTTAGAAACGATTCTTCGCTGCCATGAGCGTACTGGGGATTATCGTGAAGGATACGAAGAATACGATCTCCTATTCGCTCATGTAGCTCAACTACCCCACCAAAGTTGTCTAATTATTACGAGTCGAGAAAAACCAAAAGCGATTTCTACGTATGAAGAACGGAGCAAGCAAGTTCGCTCAATGCCGTTGAACGGTCTCTTGACGCAAGCTGTGCAGCAGATGTTTGCAACTTATGGTTTTTCCGCCAGTGATTCTGAAGATTGGGAGCAGATTATAAATCATTATGCTGGCAATCCACTCGCACTAAAACTTATATCCAGCACGATACGCGGGCTTTTCGACGGCGACTTAGCCGAGTTTCGGAAATTGCTGGATCAGGGTATAGCAGTTTCAGATGACGTAGATGATTTACTCAATCAGCAATTTAGTCGTTTATCGCTGCCTGAGAAGGAACTCATGTACTGGCTCGCAAGTCAGCGCGAAGCACTGACTTATGCTCAGCTTCAGAATCTGCTCCTCAATCCAGTTACCCAAACCGAATTACCTCGGACGCTAGAACGGCTCAAGCGACGATCTCTATTAGAAGACAGTCAGGCTCGATTTGCGCTCCAGCCGATGATTGCAGAGTACGCAATTGGACGGCTGATTCAGAATCTTTGCGAGGAGGTAGCCACTGGTGTGTTGAACTATTTAGATCGGTTAGCACTTGTGAATACTCAAGCAACGGATTATGTCCGCAGTGCTCAAGTACGACAACTCGTTCAACCGCTGATTCATTACCTTACTGAGCAATTTGGTACACAACAGCAGCTTGAGCAACGAATTGAGCAGTTGAAAGATATGTTGCGAGAGACCCAGCAGAGTCAGCAGCATTCGGGTTATGCAGGCGGTAATCTGCTGAATTTGCTGAGTTTGATGGGTGCAGATTTAAGCAATCGCGATTTTTCTAATTTGACAATTCGGCACGCTTACCTTGCAGGCAAACAGTTACACGGACTTAACCTACAAGGTTGTACGTTTACAGACTCAGTTTTTTCGGAAACGTTTGGGAGCGTTCTCTGCATTGTTATGAGCCCGGATGGAGCTATGGTCGCTGCTGGAACGACCAGCAATGACATCTACATTTGGAAGTCGCCAAGTCCAAACTCGATTGCGGTTCTGCGTGCACATCAGGGGTGGGTACGATCGATCTCATTTAGCCCAAACGGTCAGTGGCTAGCAAGTGCGAGTCAGGATCAAACTGTGCGTCTCTGGAGCATGATGACCGGAGAATGTCGGACGATTCTACCCACTGCACTAGGTGCAGCTTGGGCTGTCACCTTCAGTTTAGACGGTCAATTCCTGGTGAGTGGTGGAGATGATAATACATTACGCCTGTGGAATGTTTCTACAGGGCTGTGTCAGCGGGTGATCGACAACGCTCATGAAACAGGAATTGCCTCACTGAGCGTAACACCGGATGGAATGCGACTCATTAGTACGGGCAAGGATCATGTCATCAAAATCTGGCGATTCTCTGATCTAGCGAGACTTAGTACATTGGTCGGACATACTGGAAGTGTTTGGTGCAACCAAGTCAGCCCAGATGGGTCTGTTTTAGCAACTGGAAGCGATGATTGTACTGTACGTCTCTGGAGTCTTGAAACAGAAGAGTGCTTGGCGGTTTTGACTGGACATACGCGTTGTGTGTGGACTGTCAGTTTTAGTCCGGATGGACAATATCTTGTCAGTGGAGGGCATGACTACAGTATGCGCCTTTGGGATCTATCAACTCAACAGTGCCAAAGGCTAATTCGTGGACATACTAGTTTTGTTTGGTCAACTGTTTTTAGCCGCGATGGAAAATTCTTGATTAGTGGCGGGCATGATCAGACACTGCGGTGGTGGCAGTTTCCAAAAGGGCGGCCCTTCAAAACGCTTCAAGGCTATAGTAATGGGATTGAAGCGATCGCAGTAAGTTCCACGACAAATCTTGTCGTAAGTGGAGGACGCGATTCTCAGCTACGATTTTGGCGTTCTGAAACAGGCGAACTGCTACAAACTCTCACACCCCATAGCGGTTGGATTCGATCACTCGCGTTTAGCCCAGACGAGCGCTGGCTAGCGAGTGCGAGTGAAGATTTATCGATCCAAGTGTGTTGCACCCAAACTGGGCAGAAAATTCAGACGTTTGTGGGTCATGGGTGCTGGATTTGGTCAGTCGTTTTTAGTCCAGATAGGATGGTTTTAGCCAGTGCGAGTGAAGATAAAACGGTTCGACTCTGGAGCCTTCAGTCAGGGCAATGCTTGGGGATTCTTCAAGGACATACACACAGTGTGCGGTCGATCTCTTTTAGCCCCGATCAGTGCTTTTTAGCAAGTGGTGGTCTTGATGCAACTGTTCGTATTTGGCATCTTGAAACGCAACAGCTTGTTCAGACACTTCAAACAGGTCGTGTTCACGCAATTGCTTTCAGTGGCGATGGACAATACTTTGCTTATGGTGATGAGGCTGGACTCGTTTATCTTTGTAATGCAGCGACGAGAGAAACTATTGCACTTCTGCGAGGACATATCAATCGTATTAGCTCACTCTGTTTTAGTGCCGATAGTGAGTTCTTACTCAGTGGTAGCGATGACCGTACTGCAAAACTGTGGCAGGTGAGTGATCAAGTTTGTCTTCAAACTCTAAGAGGACATCAGGACGCAGTAACAGCAGTTGCTTTTGGCGCTGATGCTACAACCGCAATCACGGGGAGCCTTGATGCGGCGATTCAAGTTTGGTCAATCGAAAACGGCGTCACGTTACGGACGATGCGAGTGGTTAGACCTTATGAGAGGATGAATATTACTGATGTTTCAGGTTTAACCGAAACTCGAAAAGCAAAGCTGAAAACGCTTGGTGCAAGGATCGTTGGGTCCTTATTGCCGATTGCTAGCGCGACTGAGGATTAGCGCGGGTGAGTGGTTTAAGTATTAACGTGCTGTCGATTAACAGTTGTCGAGTATCAGATTACTCTTCGTTTTCTCCTCATAGGATGTGCAACGAGGTTAGAGAGGCGTGCCTCAAAGTACTGTTGTGAGGAAGATTGATGGCGAGAGATGGAAAAAATCAAATCTGACGTGACGCATTGGAGTTCAGGGGGTGACAGTGAGCTTGGAAATCATAGCAGATGCCGGATAGCAGCCA
>NZ_JCACCM010000184.1:0-93052 GCF_059501405.1 Myxacorys sp. | reverse complement strand
AAAGAGAAATAACTGTCTCAACTCATGACTTTAGTCATGAATCGGAGTACTCTTAGCGAACCTGCTATTGCAGTCCTTGTGTAAGAGATGGCCCATCTGAGTGGTTTTCCCTGCCCATCCTTCTTACATTAAACGGGGTTCCTCCTTAGCTTGTAAGCTTGTTTATTGCGGAAAGGGTTGAGTTACCGGAGAGGGACCCATTCGACCAGGCTCGGTTTGGATTAATACATCCGTTACTTGGCCCAACTTACGAAGTGGCGGTTCTACAACCGTAGAGGCCGCAATTTGAATTAACTCCTCCTGAGAGGCATTCCGACGATCGCTACCCAAGACATAACCCAATCCATCCTGCTGCCACAGCACATAATGATCAGTCTCCTCTCCTTTACCCAACGCCAAATAATGCCCTTGAATTCCGTTTGGTAAACGAACTGGAGTTCCTTTATTGAGCTGACGTGACCAGTAAGAAAAGCCCTCTTGTGTAAATGCACCAATTCCACCAATTGAACATTTGGGTTGATTACAGTTGGATTTGGGAGAAAGATACACTTGTAACCCTTTAGAATTAGTTTTAATAAACGGGTGCATTGCTAGTGCCTGTTCAGGTAGGTAGGCTGGCAACCGCATTTGTAGCCCATCTGGTAATTGCTGTTGAATGTCATCAATGACAGGTCCGAAAAGAGATGCAGGTTCGGCAGAAGCAGAGGCTGTATTCATTGAAATCCACAGAATGGATAGAGAAGTTGCTCTAAAAATCCAGTTCAGATATTTCATTTATCAATCCTTAATGACTACAATCAATAGCAGTATAAGAATCAAGAAAGTAACGTAGTTCACACACAAGTCATTAATCCAAATGACGAAAGTTATTGGTTACTCGTCACTTTTAACAACCAGCATCACCTCGAACTGGGATTTTCAAGGTTTCCCCCTGTTGCTGCACTTGAAGTGTACCCGTAGTTGAAATTGATTCGATTTCGCCGGGTTTTCCAAGCTTCACATCCACTTGCAGTTGAGTTGCTTCATCTTGACTAACAAACGTTTGGTAGGTTCGCTGACCATAGAATTCTTGACCTGTTGCAGCAGTGCGGCGAAAGCGAACAAATCTGCCGTTAATCTTCATCATTGCAAATTCATCTCCCGCCTTTTGAGCCATTCGGTTATAAAACAAATATCCAGGTGGACGAGGACCATCGGTTTGCTTCCAAAGCGTCATCCCACAGCCTCCACCACCCTGCTTGCTCAGTTCATCTAAGGTGAATAGCTCGATGTTAAAGGCGCTTGATTCTGGACTTGCGCTGGCGATCGCTGGAGGTGGATTCCCCGGTGTAGATGGGGTTGAAGATGGACTGGGTGAGTTCGGTATTGATCGATTTGTTTCTGAATTACAAGCTGATAATGCACAAACGCACAGCAGTGCCAACATGAACGATGACAGTATTTTCATGATGTTTGGGTCAAGGATGTTTGATTGAAAAAGGTGTAAATGAACATTACAGCGATCGCTAACAGGTCTGCTTACAAATGACTCATTTAGCGATCAATGGGTGCGTAGAAGCAGAGTGAGCATCGCTGTAATGTTCATTCTTTTACTGTTGAGATTGCCTGCTTCAATTCATCCATCAATTCAGGGTCTGTTGCTTTAGCCAATACTTCCTTTAAAGCCGCTAAGTGAGCTGTTTTAAGAGCCTGCTCTGCCGAAACTTTGACATCTGGTTTCACACCGGTTCCTTCCCAATTGGTTTGAGTCATTGGATTGACAGCCCGCCCTGTTGGAACAAAGAGGCCAAAGTGATTGTTGAGGGGTTGAAACCGACCAGGATTCGCTCCTCCACCTGTGGTTTCACCAATAATGGTGGCACGTTTGAGATACTTCAAATTGTTGGTAAACTCTTCCGCTGCGGAGAAGGTAAAGGAACTGGTCAACACATAGACAGGTTTGTTGAGATACCGTTTCCCCGGAACGTAGGGCAGTGTCCAGTGTTGTTCAACTCGTTCCTGGAAGGTTCCAGCCGCAGTGGGTTCTCGCCAGTGCAAATTATTTAGATGCACCGGCTTATCGTCGAACAGGTAGGTTGAAATCAAGGCGACCATATCGGGTGAGCCGCCGCCGTTTTGCCGTAAGTCAATGATTAAGGCATCGGTGTGACTCAAAAAGTTCATTGCCGCGATCGCGGTTTCTCCAGCCGCTTCAGGGGACAGAAAACCCCTCAAATCAAGATAACCAATATTACCCGCTAGTCGTTCAACTTTGTGGAATCCAAAATTCTGTTTAGCAACACTCTGGCGAAATTTCTCTTGCTCTTCAGGTGTTAGTTTCTGTTCTCGCCCCCCGACTTGAGGAAAAGGAGTATAGCTGTAAAACACGCGGAGATGTTTATCACGGCTAATTTCCTGAATATGATTCGTCAACGTCTCCGCAAATTTTTTTGAACTTGTGATGCCGTTATAGGTTCCGCCCTGTAATCGACTGCGAATGTCTGCTTGTACCTTCTGAGCAATTTCTGGAAAGATGTACTCATCTAATGCTTGAATCACCGCTTCAATCACTTGCGCTCTAGTTTTGGAGTCAAGAGTCTGGTCTGGTTGCTCTCTATTCAGCGGAATTTGAGCAAAGGTCGCAGTTGGCTGACTGACCATAGGTATGCACGCGAGTGTTACAGAAACGACACAGAATAGGAATGTCTTCATCACAATTTCACCAGTCCAACACCAGCTTCTCAGCTTAAGGGGACAGACAGGAATTGTCTTGAACGTTTTTGCACCCGAGTGCATATTGCTTGGGCGTTGCGCCGACTAAGCGTTTGAAGTGCCTGCTGAAATGGCTTTGATCTGCAAAACCAGTCGCGATCGCAACCTGAGAAATTGGTATTCCTCTCGCTAAATCACGCTTGGCATGTTTAATTCGAAGCTGGGTTAAGTATTTGTGGGGTGGTAGGCCCAACTCCTTGCGAAAAGACCTGAGCAGACGCAAAGGCTGCAAACCTGAAATCTGAGCAAGTTGTTCTAATGAAACGTTCTCGCTGTAGTGTGCCTCTAAATAATCTCTCGCCTGTGCGACTCCTTGCGGCTCTGAGCTAACGATCGATAACTCTGGACATTCTTTTGTGTAACAGGTCAACAGACGGGTTAGTGTGGAGAGGAAGCAACTTTCCTGTATCAGGTTGGCATTTGATGCAGTTGAGAGGGTATGTAACTGCCAAATCTGTCGGGCTAGATCGCGATCTTGAACAGCCGCAAATGGGAAAAAGGGAATTTGTTGGCGATTCGTAATTTCTGCCATCAGTTGCTCAAGCAGAATGTGGCTAGGATAGAGCATCCGATAAGTCCACCCGATTTCGTCGGCTGCTTCACAGGCATGAACTTCATCTGGATTGAACAGGACAATGCTACCCACAGGAATCGTATAGGTTGCTCCACCTTGCACAGTCCTGACACTACCTCGCTCCACAACACCAACACCAAACGTTTCATGGGAGTGGCGTGGAAAAAAATGATCCACGTAGGTTGCGCGCATGAATTCTAAATTTTTCAAACTCTGAACCCGCCAAAACTGAACTTGCTCAGTCGCTTTTTTCATGGATATTAATCCCATCATCGCGATCGTGGTGGAGGCAGAAGCTTATTTTGGCAGATTACTAGGTTTAGCACCTCGCTCAGAAGGGTGGCTTGTATACTACTGAAGATAGAGGCTAGATTTCAAAACTGGATACCCGCTCGGATCGGTTAGGCGCACTGGAAGAAAGCCCTTTGGGAATGCAGAAATTTTATTTGGTTGACCCGGCAGGCAATTTGATGGGAATTAGCCAGATAATAGAGGGAATGGGATGATGAAGCGATTTGAGTGGGTTCTCAATGAAGGTGCGATCGTGGCCTTTGCTTTAGGTTTGGTTTGCTGCGCTTTACCCAACAGGACTTACGCAGAACTAATTACACAAAAGTCATGCGGATATCAGGCTGCTTGAGTTGCTCAATCAAATAGTTCCTCAATAGCCCTGATTTCACTTGATAAATGGTTTGACTTACACACTAGGCAACCGCCTTTAACCGAGTCCAAACCAAGAGTGCACAGGCAATCTGGTTGCACCCAACCCTTGCTTTGCGACACTGGCAGGCTTACAATGCCGGTCAACTGTTTTGCCTCTCAGTGAAACTCCTCAACTCTCCATCGCTCGGCACACGCTTTTTGAGTGTCATGCGTGGAGTCTTGAGAAACATCATGGGTGGTGATGGAGTCCGTTCTGCTGGTTGAAACAGTAACCCGGAACAATTTCACCTTCTTATCGACTGGAAAGTGGCGGATTTTAACGAGCTTTCCGTGTTCTAATTCGGTTGTCCATTCTAAGGCATCGACTCGCTCGTCAGCGTGTTTGCCCCCACTGTCATCCACGTTGCGATTCGTCTTTAATGGACAGTAATAGATCTCTCCCAAGCGGTCAATCTTTGCCATGACCGCTTGGGTTGCGTACCATCTGTCCATTAACACTGTCTGAAATGGTAATCACTTCTACGTTGTGAGACTGTCCACCATATCCATAACATGATCTACCTTGCTTTTCCCGTCTCCTTGCGGAGCATAGATGCGATCATCAATCACCCAAACCTTAGAGCGCTCGACATTCACGTAGAGGCAACTCACGACCCCATTCCCGTACACTACTCCATGCTCATTCCCGCTGTACTGAAATTGCGCCATCTCGATCGCGCTTGCATACCGATGAGCCAGCACCGTATCGTCAAAGCTGATGTTCCCGCTCGCGGTTCCCACAGCAATCGTGGCGTTAACTTCTCGCCGCGCAAATAGCGATTGATTTCGTCATGGCTCACGCCTTCCAAATGCTCCGCTCAGGTCGTGAGCGTGTAATTCACTGGACTGCTGAGCCAATATTGGCACTCATCCAGTTTTGTGATGCTCATGACGCCACTCCTCATTCACTGCCTTACCGCCTCCCGCTTGCGTAAGTCCTGTAGCTTTCCTACGCTGACAATGAACCAGCTCTGCCGGTTTCCTATGCAATAAGTTGAACGTGACGATTTTTGAGTGTTTGCGTGACTGGAATCCGAATCCAAAATTCAGCACCTTGTCCAGGTGCCGAACAACAATTGATCGTGCCACTATGTTTGTCCACCACAATTTGGTAGCTAATTGATAATCCTAGCCCCGTCCCTTGGCCCACTGGCTTCGTCGTAAAGAATGGGTCAAACAGTTTTCTCTGGATCGACTCAGGAATGCCAGGACCATTATCCTTAATACAAATGGCAACTTCCTCATCACCCAATCTCTGAGTTGAGATTGTGATGATACTCGAGTGTTCTTTCAGCGTCTGCGATCGTTGCTCGTCGCGTTGGCGCAAGACATCGATAGCGTTGCTAATCAAATTCATAAACACTTGATTGAGTTGCCCTGCATAGCATTCTACCTGAGGGAGATTATCGTACTGCTTAACGATTTGAATTGCAGACTGGTTGGACATTGCTTTCAGCCGATTTTGTAGAATCAGCAGGGTGCTATCAATACCCTCGTGAATGTTAGCAGGTTTCATTCCAGCTTCATCCAAACGCGAGAAATTGCGGAGGGTGAGCACAATTTCGCGGATACGATCGGCTCCTCCTTTCATCGAAGCTAACGTTTTAGACAAATCTTCAGCGATAAAATCAAGGTCAATCTCATCGATCAACCGTTGAATTGAGGGCGTGAGCGTGGGGTAGGAGGTTTGAAACAGGGTAATTAACTTGAGAAGATTTTGGCTATACTCACTCACATAAGTGAGGTTGCCATGAATAAAGTTAACTGGGTTATTGATTTCATGAGCAACACCAGCAACTAATTGCCCCAAGCTAGACATCTTCTCAGTCTGAATCAACTGGGATTGGGTTTGTTGCAGTTCAGATAGGGCTTGCTCTAAATCCTGTGTTTTCTGGCGGAGTAGCGCTTCAGACTGGCGCAAAGCAGTGTCGGCTTGTTTTTGCTCGGTGACATCGCGCAGAATCACGATGTAATTCTCGAAATTGCGTTTACAGCGTTGTGAAAGAGTCAGTTCAATAATGCGATCGCCTTGATTGCTATATATCAGGGTTTGCTCACTTCGACCCGCCCAACTCTCTAGTGAACAATCAAGTGAGGGAAAAAAGTCGCTGAGGGATTGTCCAGCTAAATGCTGTGGAGACGTTTGCAAAAGGGGCGTGGCGGCGGAATTTGCTTGAACAATTGTACCGGCTTCATTCAGCACCAAAATGGTATCTGGAACCGTATCCAGAGCCGTGATGAATAAATTTTCGGCACGTTCACGCGCTTGAGCAATCGCTGCCACTTGAGGCAAACTCGTCCAGCAGGCAATGGCGATCGCTACAAATGCGATCATCATTAACACTGTTACCAACAAGTTATTACTCAGTCCAGCAGAACCCCTACCTAATTTGCTCAACATCCAACCGATCGTCGTAGCGCTGCAAACTAGCACAATCAGAACAATGACTTGCACGGTCACAAAATCCTTGAACTTTCCATCGATCGCTCTAGTCAAACGAGGATGCATCCACCATTCGGGCTGAAAGAGCGCACATTGAGTGCGCCGAATTGCAGCATCAACCCCTAAGATCGCAACAGCAGCGAACAGCCCAATTAATACATCTTCCCAACTCCAAGCAAGCCCGCCCACCAGCAGAACTACGGCTTCGACGCACAGGAAACCGAGCGACCAGCGCGACCAGAAGCGCGCTTCTGGGCTATTCCGATGTAACCACAGTCCCCAGTGAAGTGCCATCATTGGCACCATGTAGGCAGTACTGCCAACCACCACGATCCGAGAAACATCTCCCCATTCAAGAAACAGAATACTAATTGCAAGGGTAAAGATTAAATTCGGCGCTAGCACTCCGTCACGCGAAACCGTGGAAAATACAGGAGAAAGCTGTTGATCAACGGCAAGCTGGTACAGAACTCGGGGTGCACTGGCGACAGCAGTAGCGCTAATGAGTAAGCAACTAGAGGTTAGCAAAAGCGTGACGAACAAGGATGCACCAGCACCCCAAAATGGCTGAGAGGCGCTCAGTAGATGTGAAAATATTGTATCCGTCGATGTGTCGCCTACCTGCATGAGAACCCACGACCCGCCCAGATAGATGATGGGAATTAACCAAGCAGAGAAGGCGATAAATCGCAGTGTTTCAGTCGGTTTTTTGCTATCTGCTACAAAGGAGGAGCCTGTTTCGCAAGCATAAGTGCCATAAACAGCAAAGAAAAACCACTTTGCCCATTCCACAAAACTAAAGTGAGACCAGCTTGTAGGAACTACACCAGGACTTGTCGGCGCGATCGCTAACCATCCCATCCCTTGCATACAAAACAGCAGCAGCAGCCCAATGGCTGGCAGGACAAAGAATGCGTGTAGAATGCCGAGCGTTCGTGTACCGCTAAACGCCACAATAAATGGAACAATCGTGAACCCAATTTTGAGGGCTAACTCAGGACAAGGAATTCCTAGTGGCAACAAATTTGCTTTGATTAAATCAGTCAGATTGATCGCGTTTAGGGCAGGAACGATCGCCCAACTGAAGTAATACGCGATCGCGGCATACCGCCCAAAGTTTGGATGTTGCTGCAATAGCCGCGTTGTGTAATTAGGCGTTCCACCAGAAACATCTGACCACAGCGTTCCCAACTGTTTAACCTGAAAATTCAGCATCATGCCAATGATCACAGCAGGTAGCCAAACAAAAATGGCTTGTGGTCCCAGTGCCATGTGCATGACAGGAGCGGTATTAATCCAAGACAAATGCCCTGAGAGTCCAAAGCCAAAGGTCTCCAGCGATGTCAAGTTTCTGGGCAAATGCCCATGAGAATTAGGTTCGCTTAAATGCTGCATAAACAATTGGGAACAAATGAGAAGTACGAATCAAATGCTGGGTTGAACAGTTGCCAGGTTGAATAGTGGTATTAGCACCTCTCCCACAGTATTTTGTTCTTTTTCATCTTTCCCTGACGTTCATGAAGCTGAACATTTGCTTAGTGCAAAACTGCTCGGTGCAAATCTGCTTTTGATCATATGTATAGAGCACGACTCTTTTCCCTGTTTCCAATGTGCTATGGAATCGTGCTATCGAAACTTCCAACGAGATGTTCGTTGTGTGCCCCGCAAAGTCTGAGCAAATGTTAAGAAATTATAAATAAAAAAGCAAAATACGCGTTTTTATCATTCCTATGTCTTAATGACTATACGGTAAATACCGAGGTGCTTATTAGGTAGCTTAAAGCTGAGTTGATCAGTTAGTAGTTCCAACATTCGAGGCACGAAGGACTATATTTCTGTAGCACCCGTTTACCCCTGCAAGTCTTGTTTTGGTTAACGCTCCATTCATCAACGGGCAGTAATTGCTCGATGTATCCGCATGTTGACATTTAGAGGATATGAGGAGAGAAACGAATGATCGTGTCCAATGCTACAGCCGAATTGCCCCACTTCGAGAATCCCTATCAGGTTGCACAAGCTGCGATACAACAGTCTGTTCCACCGACACTGTGGGCAGAAAATGAGCAATTTGTGTCTGGATTAAGGGAGCGCTTAAAGACTCATCCATTGTTAACCCATCCGTTGCTAAGCGCACTCAAACAGGGACGGTTCAACGGCGAGCAACTCAAAGTTGTTCATTTAGAATATCGCCATGCCATTGTTGAGATTTTTACAGATACGTTACTCGCCGCTCAACTGCAAGCCCACCAATTGGAACCCCGGCTCATGCGAGGAAGTAAACTGTATGCTCGGTTTATTCTGGGTCTGAACCTATTCGATGAGTATGGATTCCAGCCTGGTTCTCAAGGAGGAAGTTATCAAGGCAATCCCAATCATGCCCACTATCTGTTGTTTGAACAGGTGCTGGACGAACTTCAGATTAGTTCAACCGAGCGAGAGAACTATGCTCCCAGCCAAGCGGCACAAGTATTGCGACAGGCGCTAGAAAGTGTTTATCATGACTTGACCTCGATCGTGGCACTTTTGGCGATCGCAGAGGCTGCCGTCGCTTTTACCATGAGTTTGCGGGACAATGCACGTCTTGTTGGATTAACGGTTGACACTGGCTTCTACAAATGTCATGGGTTCACCTATGAGCAAGAAACAGTAGGCTGTGATGATTTCCATGAACTGGGGCTTTGGTATGTGCTAATGCAGGCCCTCACTCCTGATCGATATGCTGAAATTACGAATTTGGGGGATCAATACTGTAATTTATGGGCTGCGTTCTATGATACTCAGCTACAACGATTAGAAGAAACTGAGGGGCATCACTTTGAAGGTGACCGAGACATTCCACTTTCTATGTTCACACCATCCATTGAAAAGGTATAGAAATCTGAAAAGGTGTAGAAATCTGGGTGGTCCTTGCAAAACGCTGGAGTTGTGAATGAGTGTTGATAGAAGACACAACAAGATCTCTTTGACAATCAATCGTTTCAACTGGTTTGAAGCTAGGTTCTGTGGATAGTGCCAAATTAACTGACATCGAGGCACATTCGCATCGCTCAACAAACTCTCTCTGCCGCACTAATTGCAGGGAAAGTTTGCTGAGCAGCCTAGCATCAGGTCATCAAGATTGCCTAGCTGCCTCCAGGCAAAGAAGCAAAGCTAGGTCTAGCTTTGCTTCTTTAACGACACTCATGTGTCTCCAGGAAAAATAATAAAGTCACTGTACAGTGAGGGAGCGGTTTTCTCTACTCAAGCACTTCCAAGTTACGTACCGCGCCTTGATCTGCACTAGTCGCTAGCAGGGCATACGCCTTGAGCGCCGCTGTTACCCGACGTTGCCGAGGCTGCTCAGGCTTCCAGGCATCCTTGCCCTTCGCTTCCATCGCCGCACGGCGGTTGGCTAATTCCTCCATCGATAGATCCACATTGATACTGCGATCGGGAATGTTGATCCGGATGCGATCGCCGTCGCAAACCAGAGCAATATTGCCGCCCGCTGCCGCTTCCGGAGAAGCATGACCAATCGAGAGTCCCGAAGTTCCGCCTGAGAAGCGACCGTCGGTTAACAAGGCACAAACCTTACCCAGACCCTTGGATTTCAAGTAACTGGTCGGATAGAGCATTTCCTGCATTCCAGGTCCACCGCGCGGGCCTTCATAGCGAATGATCACGACATCGCCCGGTTTCACTTCATCCCTCAGAATGCCGTTGACAGCGGCATCCTGACTTTCATAAATGCGCGCCCGACCTTCAAACACATGAATGCTTTCGTCTACGCCTGCCGTCTTCACAATACAACCGCGCTCCGCCAAGTTGCCGTAGAGCACAGCCAGTCCGCCCTCCGTGCTGTAGGCGTGTTCAATGCTGCGGATACAGCCATTCTCACGATCCAGGTCGAGGGAAGGCCAGCGGGTCGATTGGCTAAACGCTTGCTGCGTTGGAATGCCCGCAGGGCCAGCCTTGAAGAAGGTGTGGACGGCTTCGTCATCGGTACGCACGACATCCCAGCGATCGAGGGCTTCTTTCATCGTCTTACTGTGAACCGTCGGTATGTCCGTGTGGAGCAGTCCAGCCCGATCCAGCTCGCCAAGAATGCTGGGGATACCACCGGCACGGTGAACATCCTCGACGTGATAGTGAGGTGTGTTCGGTGCTACCTTGCAGAGTTGGGGAACCTGGCGTGAGAGGCGATCAATGTCGCTTAAGGTGAAATCGACCCCGGCCTCGTGGACGGCGGCTAGCAGGTGCAGAATGGTGTTGGTCGATCCGCCCATCGCAATGTCCAGAGCCATCGCATTTTCAAACGCTTTGAAACTGGCGATAGAGCGCGGCAGCACCGATTCATCGTCCTGCTCGTAATAGCGGCGGGTAATCCTGACAATGGTTCGGGCCGCGTTGAGGAACAGATCCTTCCGATCGAAATGGGTTGCCAGTACGGTGCCGTTACCAGGTAAGGAAAGACCGATCGCCTCGGTGAGACAGTTCATGGAGTTGGCGGTGAACATGCCAGAGCAAGAGCCGCAGGTCGGGCAGGCGGAACGCTCATACTCTTCGACCACCTCGTCGCTAACACTATCGTTTACGGCAACCACCATAGCGTCCACCAAGTCCAGTTTGTGGTCTGCAAGCTTGGTCTTGCCTGCTTCCATGGGTCCGCCAGAGACAAATACTGCCGGAATGTTGAGACGTAGTGCTGCCATCAACATGCCGGGAGTAATCTTGTCACAATTGGAAATGCAGACTAGGGCATCGGCACAATGGGCATTGACCATGTATTCAACTGAATCAGCGATGATCTCGCGCGAGGGAAGACTGTAGAGCATCCCGTCATGACCCATCGCAATGCCATCGTCCACCGCGATCGTGTTGAATTCTTTGGCAACTCCACCAGCGGCTTCAATCTCACGACACACCAATTGCCCCAGATCCTTTAGGTGAACGTGACCGGGCACAAATTGTGTAAAGGAGTTAGCGACCGCAATGATGGGCTTCTCAAAATCCTCGGTGTGCATTCCGGTGGCGCGCCAGAGGGCACGCGCACCCGCCATATTGCGTCCCTGGGTGGAGGTTTTCGATCGATAGGTCGGCATGGTGCATCCTACTCGTCTAAGGGCTTTTAATAGTCTAGACGGTTGTGTTGCAAAAACAAGTCAGCCGAATTTGACTAGCTAGGGTAGTGCTATTTAGGAAAGGACGTAGAAAGCTGACCACCATGTTGTAAGCGAGTCCACTAATACGGCTAATCCCTCGCAAACTCGTACCCTCACTATGAGCCTGTAGCACTTGGCCGATCTATTCTGGGCTGAGGTGTCGATAGTAGTGAGGGTATCGAAGCTTTCATAGAAGGTTTGTTTGCAGTTGAGGCAGAAGTAGCGTTGATGTCCGTTCGGCATCTTGCCATGTTTATGCGTTTTGCAGTGACCACAGAGCCGACATTCCATCAGTCGAATTCACTAATTGGACTTGCCTCGAACCCGAACCGAAGGGATAAATCTGGCATCAAATGGCCGTTGCGGCTTGATAAAAGGCAGTCATTTCAGTAAACCATTGCTGTCGCGATCGCGCCCACGTGTAAAACATATGCCCACCTTGATAGTGTTTCAGCGTCAGATTTGGGCGAATCTCAGGATTGAGTTTCATTAGATCGGCGAGATAGTTTGAGGCGAAATAGGGCGTGACTAAATCAAACACTCCATGCGAGATATACACCTGCATGTAAGGGTTTAACGTCATTCCCACCCGCAGATCATCGATAGAACCAAGATCCAATGCGCCTTTGAGGTCAAAGTTCCAGGCTTTGAAGGTTTCCAAGTTGAGCAAATGGTAAGACAAGTCCGTCTCAACGCCCAACGTATCGCGCAAGTGACTGTTGATGGCCCCAGTGAACAGTCGATCGAGTCCGTCAAGCGTGGGATCAATGCCTTCGTAACTAACGCGATCGGGAAAGGGATCGATCGCGGTAATTGAAGCATCATACAGTCCCACAATTCGCTGTTGATCTCGCAACAGTTCTCTCGAAAAGACTTCGATGCTGACACGGCCCGCCTGTCGCTCAATCAGTGTCATTGGCAAACCCAGCAACTCTGATAGCTGCTGATAAGCGGTCTGTCGCTCATCCGGCGAGAAGGTATCTCCCATTGCCAGCAACGGAATCAGCGTCTTGCGGGCAAACTGCTCTGCGGCACTTGTGTGGGCCTGCAAGTCTCCCGGTTCTCCTGCCCATTGAGCGCGATCGTGATGAGCGGCGGCAGCCGCCAAAGATGGCAGCAGCGTTGCCCAAGCCGCAAGGTTATAGTCAGTTCCACCCAAGAGACTAAACTCCAACGCCGGGGAAATCAGGATTGCTCCCGAAAGACCGACGCCAAATTCCTGCTGAAGCTTGCGAGCGAGCCGTGCCACTCGAAACCCCCCATAACTTTCACCGGCAATGAAAATGGGGGATAGCCATCGCTTATGGCGCGACAGAAAACGCTGAATGAACTCCCCTAATGATTTCAAGTCTCGATCAACTTCCCAAAATTCTTTTTCTTTGGGTTTCTCTGCCTCGTTTGGCTTTGTTTCATCAGTCTTTTCTGACGTGTCTTTGGGTCGCGGCAAGCTACGACTAAAGCCCGTGCCAATCGGATCAATAAACACCAAGTCTGTGAAGCTCAACCAGCTTTCAGCATTCTCTTCTAGGCGAACGGGGGGTTTGGGTAAACTTCCGTTGGCACCAAACTGGATGCGCTTAGGACCCAAGGCTCCCATGTGCAGATAAGCCGAAGCAGCACCGGGTCCGCCGTTAAAGACGAAGGTCAGCGATCGCGGCGAGCCATCGTCGGTCTGAGCGAGATAAGCAACATGAAACATCTCAGCGATCGGCTTTTCTTGTTGATCAAACAGCGTTTGCCACTCGGCTAGGGCAACGTAGGACAGTGATCTATCAGGAAGCAATAGCGTATGCTCAGTTTGGCTAGACTTGCGAGGCACAGAAGGGTTAGAAGTGTCGGACATATCCACGGTTGCTCTTCGGCCTCCAAGACAAAGCTTCGCTCTCATCTTAGAGGATTAGACCGTTTTAGAGGAGCAATCCGTTTAGCCAACTACACGGATGTCCACTAGGCTGATCTGCCAGATTGATGTGTAGAAGGCTCAAGGCTAAGGCTTCGACAACCGCCCATTCCTCGGTCTTCATAGCACTTGGATGGAGCTTCTAAACCCGTGCCTCTCGATAAAATGCATCGCACTCTAGGATCTAATCGACTTCTGTTGCAGATTGTCTAAGATTTGACCCAAAGCGCGAGTCCACCTCCGCGTCCACGAGCAGCAATAAAGTTCTCAATTATCAGAAAAAATGCAAAGAAGGGCAGCTTTGCGATCGACGTTTTCTGTTGCACTATAAATAAAATGGTAGAACTACCAAGTCACGCGATCGCGTAATTTTGTCAAAAGTTTTGCACCGACACCCGGAATCCTCTCTAGATCCTCTAAGGAGGAAAAAGGTTGCTGCCCACGCGCCGCAATAATTTGCTTTGCCCTACCTGCTCCGACACTGGGCAGGGCTTCTAGTTCCTCTTGCGTAGCAGTGTTGAGATTCACCTTCTGTTGAATGGGATCGGATGCTTTAATCTTCTCAAATTTTCTGGGTACTACCACTTCAGGACAGGCTTTCTGCTGAGCACTCACTTTTCGCGCAATGGCAGGAGGAAGTCCTAACGTAGCCGTCTTATAGAGCCGCTCAAATTCTCGTTGAAAATGGGCAGCGACGGTCGGATTATAAATTACCAGTAAGGTTTCATCATTGCCTCGGTTCGCAGCATCTGTCCAATTATGAGAGCCAGTAACGACCGTCTGCCCATCTACAATGCCGAACTTGTGATGCAATAAATCTCCTGGTGGCAATTTGGGTATACCCACCGTTTTGATCGGAGGTTGCCAAGGATGATTGTTTGCCTCGGCTGTGCAGCGCTCGGAAAGGACAACCCCCAACATGTCGAGTCCTTCGCTGTAAGAGCGGTACATAAAACTTGGGTCGATCAAGGCTCGGATTTGAACACCTTGAGTGTGAAGTGGCTCTAGAGAATCGACCAACGCTTGATCGGAGAACACGAATAATGCCAATTCGACCGAGCGTTTTGCTTGACCTAAGGTTTGGCTGATTAGTCCGTTTGTGGTCTGCTGCCAAGGAATTTTAGAGGAAGACGGCGAGAACCGAACCTCGATCGCCGTGTTTCCGACGTTGACCGTTTGCGGGGCACGGTGAGGCTTTTTTACTCCAAAAAGGCTGTTTTTCTGACCGCCAGCGCCGTCACCCCACATGTAGGCGAACTCTTGTAAAAACAGCTTTGCAAGATCTGGGCTGTCAATTTTGAGAAAGTTGTTTGCATTGCCTCGGCTAACAGCACGCCCAAAGTCTCCATGGACACCAAAGTCTCCATGGACATCTGATGTTGTCCAATTTGCAGACGTGACGATTAAGGTGCGCCCGTCGATCACCATAAATTTGTGGTGCATCAGGTTGCTACCCCGCCTTCCACCTTCCGTATCGTCAATGCGCGGAATCTTGGCATTATCCAGGACGACGAGCGCATCATTGTTATTGATTTCGTCGGAACTGAGTTGTCCATCGCCGTTGCGATCGATGAGCTTTTGCGATTCGGTGTAGCGACTTTTTTCTCGCTCTGGCAATTTTGCAACTTCTTCAGCTGTGAACGTACTAAAGGGCCGCGAGTAGGTATTTTCAAGAATGACTTGAATTTGAACTCCATTTGCGGCGCGATCGCGCAGTGCCCTCGCTACTTTAGGTAAACGAAACTCCTGTACCGCTACATGGATGCTGGACTTAGCCGAATTGATAGCGTCTACTAGAATTTGCTCCAGGTCATCCCCCGATCGCGTCTGCTGGCGATAGGGTTCTTGATACTTAGACGCAGGCTCGTGATTGGTATAAACCTGAATGAAGGGATCTTGCGGTAGCGCTGTTGCCATCACCGTTTGCGGCAGCATCGTCTGTGGTTGGACAGACTGACAGGCAGATAGTCCCAACACAATCAAGGCGCTGCAAAGCTTAAACTGAAGAGAGCGATTTAAGTTGACCACAAGCTAGATTCCAAGAATTAGGTTGACCGCTACGCTGGAGAGAATTTGTGCGGCATGAATATCCGTAGGATACCCCGGTCGTTGTTTAAACCCCTCCGTTATTTCCCTCAACGCTCATGCAGATCTACTTAGACTACAGTGCCACCACGCCAACGCGGCCCGAAGCGATCGCGCTGATGCAAGACGTACTCACGCAACAGTGGGGCAACCCGTCGAGCATTCACATCTGGGGACAACGGGCGGCTACTTTAGTTGAGCGATCGCGAGTTCAAGTGGCACGGTTGGTGAATGCTCCGCCCGAAGCGATCGTGTTCACGTCGGGCGGAACAGAATCTGATAATTTGGCGATTATGGGCGTTGCTCAGCAGTACAGCAGCCCGCAGCACATCATTACTTCAAGCGTCGAGCATTCCGCGATCGAGCAACCGTTGCGGATGTTAGAGCAATGGGGTTGGGCGGTTACACGGCTTCCGGTTGATTCGGTGGGACGAGTCAACCCCTTAGATCTTAAAGCCGCATTGAGACCAAACACAGTGTTGGTGTCGATCGTGTATGGGCAGAGCGAAGTCGGAACGGTTCAACCGATCGTGGAACTTTGTCAAATTACACAATCCTTTAAAGCATCACAGACGTTTGGAGCGTCGCAGAGCATTTTATTTCACACCGATGCCGTTCAGGTCGCTGGGCGATTGCCGCTAGACGTGCAGCAGCTTCCTGTTGATTTGCTTTCGCTGTCGAGTCATAAAATCTATGGACCTCAGGGTGCAGGAGCGTTATACATTCGTCCAGGGGTGAAGTTGGTGCCGTTGCTGGGTGGAGGCGGACAAGAAGGCAAAGTGAGATCAGGGACTCAAGCCGTGCCAGTGATCGCTGGATTTGGCATCGCCGCAGAGTTGATTGCGGCAGAAATGGCCACAGAGATACCGCGATTAACGCGACTGCGCGATCGCCTATTCAACCATTTCTCTGATTTACCAGAATTGATGCCCACCGGCGATCGCATTCATCGGCTGCCCCACCATGTCAGCTTCTGCTTACCCAACGCCGACGGAGAGCAACTCAACGGGAAGGTCTTGGTGCGGCAGATGAATTTAGCGGGAATTGGCATCAGTGCTGGGGCCGCTTGCAGTAGCGGAACCCTGCTACCAAGCCCGATTTTGCGAGCGATGGGCTATCGAGATCGCGCCGCTAAAGCCGGAATTCGTTTAACCCTAGGACGAGACACCACCGAAGCAGACATCGACTGGACGGCACTCGTGCTCAAGCAAATTTTGGAGCGAGTGACGCCGCAACCGCAACTGAGTCAAGTTTGATGCTGAAGCTAGGGCAAGGCTCCAGCTCGCTCGAAACCGAGCGACCCAAGAAAGCGATCGCTGTCAAAATAATCCTCAATCATCTGACAGATGCACTGAAACTTAATCGGCTCGTGCAGTCGGACTTGACCGAAGGCGCGATCAACAATCTCTACTGTGCTCAGCGTGTCTAAATCCACCGATAGAATCGGAATTTCAAGATCCTCGGCGCGGCTGAGAATTTCTTTAGTAGGAGGAATATGTCCGGTTAAAATTAGACACTGAGTTGAGGTTTCCAGGGCCGCGAGTTGGAGATCGGTGCGATCGCCACCTGTGACAACTGCCATATTGCGCCGTGCCCGGAAATACTTGAGGGCAGAATTGACGTTCATCGCGCCAATGGTTAGGCTCTCGACCATCAAATCTAAGCGATCGGGGCGACAGAGAACCTCTGCTTTGAGTTGGTGAACTAACTCTGCAACGCTCACACTCCGCAGCAAATCACTGCTTGGCAGCACCCCAAACACCGATATGCCTCTTTTTTCTAGGAATGGAACCATTGAGGTGTTTACAGTTTCGAGTTGATTGTTAGGAACATCATTGATTAACACTCCTAACAGCCGATCCCCCAACTTCTCTCTGGCACTTAGCAATCCATCAAGGAGCAGCATCGACTGAAATCGCGCTACTAGAAGGACAGAAGCTTGAATCGTGTCAGCGACCTCTAGCAGAGATAGATTAAATAATTTTCCTTCGTCGAGCGTTCCAGGTCCCTCTAAAAGAACTAAATCTCCGCTCTGACGTTGCGCTTGCTCCGCAAGTTGCTGGCGATAATCGGTCTGATCCTGCAAGTTCAGGCGATTCTCAACAGCTTCAGAATCTAGCATTAAGATAGACGGCTGTAAGCGATTCTCAGGAAGATTGAGCGTCTGAGCCACAAATTGAAGGTCACCATCGCTGTCTGCCATCTGAGTTTGGCCCCAACCACCGCTTAACGGCTTTCCATAGGCAATGTCTAGCCCTTTTGCCTTGAGTTGATGGGCAATTCCCAAGGTGATCGCCGACTTGCCACTGTAGGCTTCGAGAGATCCGATGAGCAGATACTTTGCGGATTTTGGCACGCCCCTCTCCCCGGTTAACGCTTGTTTAAGACACTGTTACGAGACTTAGAGAAACCCTTACATTACTCCTGTCAGGACTTTGTTTGCAAGTTGTGCTTCTAAGTTCAGAAGAATCAGATTTTAACCTTCCTAATTGTAAGGGGAGAAGAATTTTATTGCTGTAAAAAAGAGGGACGGTCAACGCCCCTCTGTCATGAACCACACGATGAAACTGCTCTAATGCGGCTTAATCTTCTAGGCGAAGCAACTTACGATAGAAAGCCTGCGAGAAATCTGCTAAGCGATTGCGTTTGAAGTTGGTGATCACCTCGATTAAGAAATCAACAAATTCAAAATTTGCCATCATGACCTCGTAGCTAAGTTCCGCGTTGCCATCAAACTGAATGCGGCAACGGCACAGGTCAGCAGGCAGCATCGAAATATTCCAGGTGGCAATGAACGGAATGCTTTCGGCTCCTTCAATCTTGCGCTGCCCTTCCAACGCTCCTTTCTGATATAGGCTGATGGCGAACGGTAAGAGTTGCTTTTTGCCAGCTTGGGGGTAGTAAGGTACGTAAACCCCGACTTGCTGAGTGGGAGCGGGCTGAAGTTTCTCGATGGACATGCTGAACTTCCTACTGGGTCAATCAAAGGATGTAAAGGTTGACGGCTTCCATCACGCTACAAGTTCATCATGAACTCGATCAATGGAATGCAATTGAGACACTTAAACTATCAATGTCTGGCTCAGTGTGCCCATCGCCACTGGTTAAAGTTCACTTTCCCAATTGATTTTTAGATTTTCTCTAAACAGGTGACACTGCTGAACTTTAGGACTGTTGAAGATACCGATTGAAGCGGGTTTGAAGTTGCTCGATCGAGAGGTTCTGGCTCCAGTACTCAGTCAGCGCATGACCAAACGCCCACGCTTGTCGATCGGGCGGGGCAGAATTTTCAACGAGCAAGCTCCAAAGGGCTAGCAGGTCGAAACTAGGAGGTGTCGGTCGATCGGCGGTCAGAAGATTGTATAGGTCGTATGCCATTTGCAATTTGCCAATCACAATCGGCAACTGCTCAACCGGAATGTTTCTCTCTAGCAGCAGTGCCAAGGCTGGAGAGCCAGTGGTTAGGGTTGAAAGAAACCGCAGAATTGGACTTTTGAGAAAGGCGGTGAGTCCTTGAGTGGTTGCCATCTGAAAAGTGTAGCGATCGATAATTCTGGCAGCCGCCATTGTTCTAGCGTCTATGTTTTTGAGAAAGCGGGCGAGGCGGAGTTGTTTGGCAGGCGCGATCGCGTCTAGGATGGCGATCGACAAGTCCTCTAGTCCCCAAGCCGTTCGGGTGTCCGATCCAGTCACGATTGGCAGGACCAAGGCGCAAGACTGTCCCAAAACATCAGCACGATACATTACCGCCTCGCGAATCGAAACTTCTTTGGGACGTTCGCCCGTCTGCCAGTTGTAGGGAGGAGTCCATTCACGAATCGGGCGCAACCGATCGACTTGAGTCACCACACCCAGCATCGGCAAGTCTGGCCTATCAGATTTTAGATCTTTGAGAAAGTCTAGATCCATCTGCAAAGCTGGATCGAGCGCCGGAGTTGCCAGCAGAACAAGATCAGTTTGAGCGGCGTGATCGAGAACCTGATCTCGGAGCTCCGTACGATCGACCTGTTCATACCCAGGCGTGTCCCAAAGCGTTAGCGTCTCTCCAGTTTGGGTATCCCACCGATACGCCTGAATTTGATCGGTCGAGGGCAGGGCATCCACTTGAGCATTTGCCTTGACAAATAATGTATTGATCAAGCTGCTTTTCCCGGCCCCGGTGCGACCGACCAGCATTAAATTGACGGGCTGTTGCTCAACGGCTTCGGGCGGCGTTGCCTGATTAATGATATTTCGTAGCGTCTGAGTTTCGGCCTTTGGTACGGCGGGTTGGGCAACAAGGAGATCAGTTTTTGGTGCGTTGCTACCGCTATAGAGCGCGATCGCTTGTCTGGCTAAATTTCGCAGTGCCGCTTCTCGTAAGAGTTGATTTAAATTTCCGAGTAATTCTTGAGTGGCACGATTGTTGGTCTTTTGAGTGGCAGTTCGAGCGATCGCCACGGCTGGATTCAGAACCCATTGCGCCCAACTCCACGCCTTGAGGAGCCGGCGCGCGGACGGTTCTAGCTTCTGATAAACCTCGTAGGCTTGGTAGGCTTGCCCAATTGTGACTTGATTGAGAACGGGTGACAGTCGCCCCATCCATTGGTCTAAATCGTCTACCGTGCCTCGCAGCAGCGCATAGGCTTGCGGAATGTAGATGTTGAGCAACGGCTTTTGGGTTTGCGGATAGTAGACTCGTGCGATCGCTTGAATCACACTCTGACATCGTTGCCAAAAGATGTTCCAGTCCTCCCATAAGGGCGGATCGGTGCGCGACGCTTCTAGAATCGCTTGAACTTCGGCTTCTGCTTTTTCACCTAATCCACCCGCTGATGCAGGCGTTAGGGATTCGACAGATTCTTCAGAAAGCTCAGCGACGACGGCTTCGACTTGCTGCAGGGCAGGCTGTGTCCATTTCACAAGCAGCCATCTCCACCCTACAAACAGCAGTCCGACGATTGCCCAGATCCAGTTAATGCCCCATTCGTGAATCTGCAATCCAGCCGCGATCAGGAGAAAACCGACGACGAGTGCGATCGGAAGTCCTAAAACCGCCCACTGCCAACGCTGCAATCGCACCATAATGCTTTCCTTGGTTTCGACCTCTTTATGGTAGAAAATTCGTCCGCGTCTTTTGCCCTTCGTAATGAAACGAAGAGTGATGGGCAAATTGGGACTAGGGCGGGAATTCTGAAAGGCAGCATCCACTCTAGAGGTTCAGGAGCCAGAGGTTCAAGAGTCAGAGGTTCGAGAATCAGAGGCAAGAAGATCGTGGATGGTTTTTGATGAGGTTTGGACATGCGATCGTTCTTAAAGCTATTTGGGTTTGGGCTACTGTTACTCGGATTTTATTTCCTGGGTCAGAACGTCATGGTTGCTACTGGAGGCTCTGTTTACTGGTGGCGAGAAATCCCAGCCGCAGGGTCGGTTCTCGCGATTATGGGCGGAGTATTTACGCTACTATTTGCTCGCTCGAGCGCTAAACAATTGGGTTGGCTTCTGATTGGGTTAGGAATGATTTTGGCGTTTTTGAGCGGTGGTATCGTGCTAAAACCCATGAGCTTGTGGACGTTTTCGCTGGCGTTTGCCTCATTTGCAAGCGGCTATAAACTGATGACGACAGGACGACTTTGAATCCTAATTTGTCCGGCCTTTGGCAAGCCGATCTGCCTCAAAGCTGTCACAAGAAACAAGAAAAAGGACTGTTACAAGAATAAAGGGTGAGTCGCGCGACTCACCCTTCAACAGGCAAAGCTTCAGTTACACAAGCCAAATGAATTACAATGGCCCAGCAACTTGAACCCGTCGTTGGGCAATATTGACGGGATCACTTCCTGCTTGAGCTAGTAAAGACTTTAGCTCAGCTTTCAGGGCAGCGTTACCAGGATTTTCTTGATTGGCACGAATCAGAGAATTGAAGGCATCATACCAAATGCCTTCATGAGCGAAACTGACTGCTTGATCAAAATCAGATTGACCTGCCACTTGTTGAAGTAACATTGGCTCATCAATCCGCTCAATGAAACTCCTGGCATAGACTTCACTAGATGATCCCTCTTTGCAAGCCAGCAGCACTGTCCAACGGTAAGTTTTGTTTGCTTGCAACACAACTGAGGTGGGCAGCTCGATTTGAGAAATACCAGATTGGTTGATCTGGAGGGTTTTGCTGAAAATTGGTTCTGCTCTACTCGGATCAGCCAAGATGAACTGAGCCGACATCGCCTGCTTAGTGTTGGTGTGCCAGAAAAAGGTTGGGTTTGCTGTCGTTGTATACAACCCTTCGTTCGCGTTTGGCACCAGCAGAGTCATCGTCGTTGGCGAGGAGCCTTTGCTAGAGTTACAGGCGGTACTCACCTGAGTTGTACTAGCTTGTCCACGCCTACCGCCCGATAGTGTACTGCGGATTGTACCCAGCTTCTTCTTGGGCGTCCAGCGCACGCGCTGAGAAGGCGCGGCAGTGGCAGAAGATCCAACCTGAAGGGGCTGAGAGAGTGTGAACTCGATTGAAGCAGCCGCGATCGCAATCAAACTTGTCACCGTCAGTGGGGTGAGAAACCGAAGCAATCTAAGTGTAGTCATAAGTTTGAATGTCATTGAGATGTGGACATTGCACGATCTACGAAGTGCCAATCTTGCAAAAACAAAACAAACCTTTATTGCGCTTTTCGGTTTAAGAAAGCAACAAAACAGGGGCTGTCGTAGAGGTTTTTGATCATGACTGACCTGATGCGCCGAGATGGTCGAGAAGTAAGTATAGACTTCTCGGCCGAAAAGCTCAATTGGGTAAAGTCTCTGACCGAAGTATCCGTTTAGCTCGCCGCCCGAGGTAGCTTAGCTTCCAGAACTCTCTTGCAAACCGAAACTTCCATCTGGTTTGTGATAACTGCTCATAGTCCTCACCACGCGTTTACCACGGATTTCCAACCAGCGTGAAGGCTGACCAGTAGAACGGATGAGTGAACAGAATTGTTCCGGTTCGGGGAACGATTTTTGTCGGCAGTAATACAGACTTTTGGCTTGTGATCAGCCTGCCGTTCTCGATCCGAACCGCGCCATTTTTGAGCGCAAGTTGGGCGCGTCTGAGCGCTTCTGAGCGAGTCGGGGCGGTTTGCAGTTGAATGTAAAATTCGCTCATGAGAGCGAGGGTTCCAATATCTGAAACCGTCCAGAGGCTACCCATGACTGAATGAACCCCAGCTGCGGCAGCAAGTCCGGCAAACCCTAACTCGGCAGAGGTACTGCCGATCGCAGTGTCGCAGGCGCTTAGGACAAGTAGTTCTAATGGCGGATTTGCCCAGCCCAGAGATTTCATTTGAGCAAGATTGATTCGAGTATTCCAAAGTTGAATGTAGGACTGACTCGGCGCTCCAATATTAAACTGAGCGTGGGTGGCAAGGTGAATAATGCCTGGATTTTCAATCCGTTTCTGACGTAAGAGTTCCTCAACTGTAAATTCTTGGTTGAGAAACTGTTTTCCTTTCCAAAACTCTTCGCTGACAAGTTGTAATTCGGTTGGAACGGCGGGCAAGGGCGCGAGCGATGAGAATTGATCTGCGCCCATCGCTAAGAGGGTGCGATCGCGCAAATCGGTAATTTCTCGATTCACCAAAGAAACGCTAGGAATCACGGAGACCGTGTAGCGCTGAATGGCATAATCTTGCTGGTCTGCAATGGCTGCTATGGGGATCGTCCTCAACCCTTCGTCCAAACAATAAATGAGGCTAGTAATTTGCTGTCGTTTTAGCTGTGCTTCCAAGGGTTGCAGGAGCCAGCCATAAAGTTGTCGGGCAAGCGCAGTGTACCCTTGGTCATCATCTACATCGGAGACAGCTAAGCGAAAGAGCTTAGCTTGCTGAAGAACTTGAGCGCGAGTAGCCGTGGTGGAATAGCGAATGGCTTCTCCTGTCGGAGCTACTAGCACCAAATCTAGTCGATCGTCGTTGCGTTTGAGCTTTGATCGTAAGAACGGAGTAACGGGTTCTACAGAATCTTGGTAGCGCTCTCCGTTTTTGGGCGCAGGAGCGATCGTTTGAGGTGTGAAGATGGCATAGACAACGACTGATCGCACGTTCTTTTGTTTTTGAACCTGACTCAGGGTAGCTTCAATTTCTTGCAGTCCTAACTTTGGGGCGTTATCAAGTCCGTAGTATTGCTCGTAGTCATTACTGAGAGACTGATCTAGATTTCCCACGATCGAGAGCGGTTGCGGCGCTTCAATAGGAGGTTTTGTCTCTAGATTCGGCTGATTTTGACCCGTTAGGTCTGTTGGTTTAACTGCTCCTGGTGGGGGAACTGAAGGAGTTGGGGAAGGAGTTGGAGTTGGGGAAGGAATTGGGGAAGTTGGAGGTGATGAATTTGACTCGAATGCACCAATGTCGATCACCGTTTGTTGAATTCGAGGAGCGCCTCTTTGGTCAGTTGGCGTTGCGATCGCGTTATTGCCTGCGTTAACCGCAGGGCTTCTAGGCAACAGCGCATGCGTTTGAGAGAACCCCCCGTTATTTGCTAATGCCTCAAGCAGTGGATCGATTGGATTTGTCGCTGTTCCAACTAGCGTACTCTTGGTAAATCCTGTACTGCCATCCCGAATCCCGATTAAGTTGTTCCCTTGGTCGGTAAAGAGCCCTGCAACGTCAGGACTACTTGCACTTCGATTTCCTGCGATGATCGTATTTTGAAGCTGAGCACTTCCTGAGCGATTAAAAATTCCTCCACCCGCATTGTTAGCTTGATTATTGGTCAAGGTATTGTTTCTAATCAGAGTCGTTCCGCTACTATAAATTCCGCCGCCTTCCGTGGCAGAATTGCCCGAAATCGTGACATTGGTTAGGTTAAGGGGAGCCGTGCTGAAGATTCCGCCGCCATCTCCCGTAGCTTTGTTTCCTTCAATCAGCGATCGCAGAATTGTTGTTGGTCCATTCGTGTAAATTCCTCCAGCGTTGCCCCCGCCAGGACTAGGGTTGCCTTGGGCTATGTTCTGTAAAACCGTACTGTCTAGGAGTTGAAGCTGACCCGTATTCGTATTATTAATGCCACCGCCTTGAATAAGAGCGCGGTTATTAAACAGGGTGCTATTTCTAAGCGTTACGTTAGCACCACTGTTTTGAATACCCCCGCCGTTTCGCCCAGCTTGGTTGTTAGTAATATTGCTATCGATGATCGTTGTTGTGTTGCCTAAATGTAGTCCGCCACCATCCGTTTTAGCTTGATTCTGCGAAATAGTTGTAGTGTCGATCGCGGTTGTTCCGAAGGCAGCTAACCCACCACCGCTCGTGGCAGCTTGATTATTAAAAATGGTGCTGCCTGAGATGTATAGGTTGTTTCCGATACTGAAGATTCCTCCCCCTTGCTCGGTCGCACTATTACCCGAAATCGAGCTGTCTCTGATGTTCACGAAGCGATCGCCGAAGATGACGATCGCCCCTCCTGTGCGGGCACGATTATCTGTAAAATCGGTTCTTAAAATGCTCAATTCAGAGGCGGAGCCGTTGTTGGTAAGCCCGCCGCCATACCCTGATCCGCTGATGGCAGCGTTATTCGACAGTTTACTGTCCGAAAGAATTAACGTCGCTTGGTTATAAATTCCACCTCCATCTTGACCTGCGTTGTTATTAGTGATGAAACTATTTGAGATTATCATCACTGATTCATTTTCTATTCCACCTCCATTGATCTTAGCGATGTTATTGCTGATTGTCGTACCGCGAATATCTGCAACTCCTAAATTATAAAATCCTCCTCCATTAGCACCTGCCCTATTTCTCAGAATGCTGCCTCCTATAACAGTTAAATTCGTTTGATCATTTTGAATTCCTGCTCCAGAGAAAACGGCTGTATTGTCAGAAATAGTACTATTCGTAATTGTTGCATCCCGACTTTGGAAGAGGGAAATTCCACCTGCATACTGAGCCGTGTTGTTAGAAATGACGCTGTCTGCAATGTTCAGTTTTGCACCAAAGGTGTTTTCAAGTCCACCTCCTCCGTTCGTCGCTGTGTTATTAGAAATCGTGCTGTTGAAAATATTGACGATGCTGGCGATCGGGGTTGAAATGCCTCCCCCATAGGTCGCGCGATTCCCACTAATTTGACTATCGCGAATTGTGAGGTTGGAGTTTGCACCCGAAACATAAATGCCACCCCCGACACTGGTCGTTTGTCCACCTGTGATAGTCAAGTTTTGTAGAGTAGCGTTGACGTTGCCTTTTACTTCTAGAACGCGAGCAGTGCCGCTTCCAGTCAAGGTTGCTGTGGGTGCACCTTGTAGGTTGACCGAACGATCCAAAATTAGAGGAGCGCCGCTGTATGTTCCCGCGCCTAAATTAATGGTTCGATTGCCGTTAGTGTTTCCGATAGAGTTAATTGCATTTTGAATCGAATTATTGGGTGCATTCGCTTCGGCTGCAACTTGATTGAGATTAAACGTCAAGTCACCTAGACTACTAAGATTGATGATTGCGTTGCTAAAATGATTAAATCTGCGTCCCGTTAGCGTTAAGGAAGCTGTTCCACCACCTGTTTGATTAATCGAATCTGTAAGCGTGATGTCTCCCTGTCCAACGCCTCCTCCGGCTGTTGTAAGAGTGACATTCGTTCCGTTGTTCATTGCTGCTGCGATCGTGGTTGGATCGATCGTTCCCATTGCTGCAAGGGGATCAAAAATTCCCGAAATCGGTGTCCCTGATCCGCCGTTCGCAATATTGATGTCAGATGGATCAAGTAGCCACGAACCCGCGCTAACTCTTGCGCCCGTTACATCTAGACTGGCTTTCCCAGACGTTTCAACCTGTCCGCCCTTAGCCGTGATTCCTCCCTGAAATCGAGTTGCCTGATCTGACCATAGAACAACGGTTCCACCCCTGCCAGTTTGGAGGGCATTAGCATTAATCTGAGTTTCAGCATCGCCAAAAACGAATTGAGCGTGAGGCAAACTGCCTTTTCCCTGATAGTCTCCTCCGATTAAAACCGTCCCGCCGCTTGTGGGTGTCGAAGCGTCAAGTTGAGCGTTGAGCAGCGCAATCTTTTCTCCAAAAACTTGAATCGAGGGAGTATGAATGGTGGGTAGCTGGGAGGATGTCACCGAGAGCCTGCCGCTTGCGCTTCCTTCATTTCGCGAAGCGATAATCGCCATACCGCGCTCGATGGGAACTGGAGGCGATGATGGCGTTAGCTTGATCACACCATTTTCAATCGTAGAACCGGTCGCATTGCTTAACACTCCGCCTGTCAGTAGCTCTGGCAACACTGTTTCAGCTAATGTTCCGGTTGCAAGACTTTGATTACTTTTGCTAATAGGCAGATCCAAACTCAGCAAGCTCCCTTGCGGGGTCACTCGCACAATTCCTTCACTGGGAATTGCCGCGATCGCAATCCTGCCCCCCGGCGCACTCAGCGTTCCTGTGTTAACAACGGTTCCTCCCAAAAGGGCGAGCGACTGTCCTTGACCGACCGATAAGTTTCCAGCATTAAATACAATATTTGGATTACGGCTTGAAAACGAGAAGCGGCTAGGCGCACCCATTAGTGACGTATAATCAGTTGAACCCGTTGCGTTGAACCAGGTTTGATTGTCAAACCCGATTGCAGTTGCAGTCGTGGCGCTAAACGAAGCAGGAACATTGAGTTGAGCCGTTGCCGCAAAAATGATGCCTGACGGATTCATTAAAAATAAGTTCGAGTTGGCACCCGTAACCTGAATCAGTCCTTGAATAACAGAGGCATCTCCCCCCACCACGCGACCTAAAATGTTTTGAATCGTTGGGTTGGAGATAAAATTGGCAGTTTGCTCTGGTGAAAGATTAAATTGTTCAAAGCTGTGAAAAAGATTGTCCCCTGCCTGCGTTCCTCCCCCAATCTCAAGCTGATTCCCGTGAGGTGTTACTTTAGTCCCCGTTCCATCCGAGGCTGGGGTAATGGGCTCTGCTTGTGCCACTAGCTCCGCAGGAACCGCTGCACTAGGCTCTGACCCGCAAAGCTCTAGAGGAACAAACAGAAATACCCACAGCAGCACAACATCTGCTCGATGTAGGTTGATCATAGGCAGCAATCGTAACCCCTCAAAACGGTGAACTCTAAAACAGATACTTCTAATTCGCGGCAATCCAGCATTTTTTTGGGTTGAACCTTAACCTATGTTCAAGCTGTGAGGCACATTTTCTCCTGTAATGCTGTCACTCACCGATGCTGCCGATCTTTCTGTACTCGCTCAATCTGTACTCGCTCAATGTGGACTGAAATATCTGAACCTTTTGATTCTTAACTGTTTGATAAAGTACTTGATGCAAAACTTTTCTGACGATAAGACCTTAACATGAGTTTTTCATCTACTTTAAAGTTTCCCTTTGAAATGTAACTCTATGCAATATCTCAGGCAAATATAGCGGCTTGACTGTCGCTATGTTTAATGAAATGATTGCAGAGAATTTACATCGCTTATACTGAGTAGCAAATTTTAGCTGCCCTGACAATTCAATAAAATGAATAGTGCTTTTGTAATTGATTTTGCTCTAGCTCCATTCGTCCCAGTGGACACTTAAGCATCGATGTCACCACATACTATGGAACCAAATTCTGTTTACCGGGTTCGCCCACGGGGACAGAAGTTTTTATGGAGGCACCGAGTTCTTGGCCTGTCTGGGCTTGCGGCGGCAGGGTGTGTCTTGTTGGTTCGAGCATTGGGAGGATTACAGCTTTCAGAGTTGGCGGCGTTTGATCACTTGCTTCAACTCCGCCCTTCAGAACCTGCCGACGATCGCATTGTGCTTGTGGGGTTCAGTGAGAAAGATTTTCAGACCCTGAGAAGCGCTCAGATTTCGGATCAGATCTTGGCGGATGTGCTAACCCAGATCAAAGCGCAAAAGCCTCGTGTGATTGGGCTAGATCTGTATCGGAATTTGCCGACACAACCTGGTAATGCAGCATTATTAAATGTATTCCGAACGACTCCCAATCTCATTGGAATTGCCAAAATCGTTGGCAGTGACGATGGCAAGGATGTAGCAGGGCATCCGATCTTACTTGAGACCGATCGGATTGCAGCGAGTGATGTCATTCCAGATGTGGACGGGCGAGTCCGGCGTGGACTGTTGTTCACGAACAACGGCCCTTCCCCGATTGAAGGACTAGGGCTGAGAGTAGCATTAGAGTACCTAGCAAAGTTAGGAATTACTCCGGAAGAGAGTTCTGACAATTTGTTACGAATTCGAAGCGCTAGATTTGTGCAATTTAGCAAGAATGATGGTGGGTATGTAAATGCGGATGATGGTGGCTATCAAGTATTAGTCAATCCGCGTGGACGACGAGACCCATTTAGAACCGTTTCGGTAGAAGAGGTTTTGAACAGAACATTGCCGTTAACCACATTTCGCGATCGCATTGTGTTTGTGGGTAACATTTCTGCTGGCGATTCGGACATGTTTTTTATGTCGTATAGCAGCGAGACGGGTTCTACACCCGTTCCCGTTTCGGGCATGGAGCTGCACGCTACACTGACAAGTCAAATCTTGAGTGCGGTACTGAATCGGCGTCCTCTCCTTCAAGTTGCGCCAAAGTGGGTGGAGTGGAGTTTAATTATTCTCCTAGCCTATGTAAGTGCTTGGATTGGAACACGGCGGCTATCTCATTTGTACAAAATCACGCTGACGCTGGCGTTGATGGGTGGGGTTGTCTTGATCTGTTCCCTCGCGCTCAATCTTGGTTGGTGGTTGCCGGTTGTGCCGATGTCGCTAGCTATTGTCATCGCAGGCGCGACGATGATGACCTTTGAGGCACAACAGCTTACCATTTTGTCGAATCAAGATCCGCTCACGCTGCTGGCAAATCGCCGGATGTTTGATGAAACGCTGTATCGCGAATGGTACCGATCGCTGCGATCGCAGACGCCGCTCGGATTGATCTTATGTGATGTTGACTACTTCAAAAGCTACAACGACACCTACGGGCATTCTAAAGGCGATCACTGCCTGCGTGCGGTCGCGAGCGTGTTAAAGAGATCGGTAAAGCGCCCAACTGATTTGGCAGCGCGTTATGGAGGCGAAGAGTTTGTGATTCTCTTGCCTAATACAGATTCCCACGGTGCGCTTCGAGTCGCTAAACTAATTCAGTTAGAAATGCAAGCGCTACAAATCGATCACAGTGGATCGCGGGTTTCTCCGTTTGTGACGTTGAGCTTGGGAATCGCAAGCATAGTGCCATCCACAGATGTGATGACTGAGTTATTGATTGATGTTGCCGACGCGGGACTCTATGAAGCGAAACGCAAAGGGCGAAATCAGGTGGTGCTGAAGCTGCCATAAGAAGTGCTTGACCTAAAAAGAATCTATTAATGTTCTTTAAAGACTTCTTACGCTATGGCATTGGTTATGGTGTCGTCAACGTTTGCATGAATGTGATGCGTTCTGCCGAATCTAAACTTTGTAATTGCCTAACTAACGATTAGTTCAGCTTTTTTGAGATTGGGTATGGCGTAGTAGCAACGCTCAAATTTGCTTCGAGTCAGACAATTACCATTTTCTAAGGGCATCAACTCAATTTTGCAGGGTTAGATGAAGGAATTATGGCAGTCCTAGCGAGAGCGCTTCTATTACGAATTAGCGCTCTATGGCATTCATAGCTGAGAATAAAATAAATAAGTTGTGTCGCAGGCTAGTAAAATTTTGTCTTTGCAGATTGAGTTGTATGTTGAAGAGTCTGATGAGCGAATCGATCGCTTTCTTGCCGATCAGCTTCCGGATCTATCGCGATCGCGCCTTCAAAAATTAATTGAACAAGGTCATGTTCAGGTTAATGGCCAACCCTGCACGTCTAAGAAAGCAGACGTGAAAGCGGGTGATTTCATTAAGCTCGACCTTCCAGACGCTCAGCCTTTGCAACTTCGACCCGAAAATATTCCGCTTGATGTTCTTTACGAAGATGATTCGCTGATCATTGTAAACAAATCTGCTGGATTAGTTGTGCATCCATCAGCAGGACACGAATCAGGCACTCTCGTGAATGCATTGCTAGCTCATTGTGAAACGCTGCCTGGAATTAACGGAATACAACGACCAGGGATTGTCCACCGATTAGATAAAGACACCACAGGCGCGATCGCAATTGCTAAAACGGAACTTGCGCTTCATCACTTACAAGAGCAATTTAGAACGAAAACTGCCCGGCGGGATTATCTTGGTATCGTCTATGGTTCACCGAAACACGATGTGGGAACGATTGATCAGCCAATTGGACGGCATTTAGTAGACCGACAAAAACAAGCCGTTGTTCCAGAAGCAAAAGGCGGACGACGAGCGGTAACTCACTGGCAGGTTAAAGAACGGTTGGGCAACTATACAGTGATGAAATTTGAATTAGAAACGGGGCGCACCCATCAAATTCGAGTACACAGTGCGTTTATGGGTCATCCAATTGTGGGGGATCCGACTTATAGTGCTGGTCGATCGCTCAAGGTCAATCTACCGGGGCAGATGCTTCATGCTTGGCGGTTGAGATTGATTCATCCTGTGACCGGAGTGTTGGTGGAAGCGATCGCGCCGTTACCCGCATCTTTTACAAAAGTGCTGAATCTACTGCGATCGCGGTTCCTGCACAATTATGCTCCGTACTAACTGCTCCAAGATTGAAGGGAGAATCGCGATTCGTAAAACCTTAAATAGGCATATTAACTTATTGACTTTTGTTGCACGTGCAACAAAATCTGTTTTTCCAGATTAGCTTAATAAACTGAAACACTTTTATCGAAAAAGACCGTTACATAAGTTAAATGAGTTTTATAGAACTTAAAATTCTAAAAACGCCTAGAACCCGCCTCACACGAAAGTTTTGCGAATTTAAAAGATATTATTAAATTAAAGAAAGTTAACTATTGCTGTACGTTTTCTTCAGAAAGTTTGCGAAAAAGAGAACTGATCTTCTTCGAAATTCTATAAACTCTAGGCGTTTTGAGCTTTGTTTCTCCTAGCTTTATATAAGTCAATAACTTGTAACAAATAACGGCTCTGCCGCATTGTATAAAGTAAACCTGAGGGGGAAAACAACAGAGGAAACCTATATAAAACAAGCGCTGAGTTAGGATTCTGCTTTCTTATAAGAAATGTGACAATTTCTCAGATTTCTTAGAAACATCAGTTTGTTACCTAGTAATGTGAAACTGAACTTAGGAGAAAGTTACCTAACTAGCCTGTAAAAGGTTTCAGATCCTTCCCGCTAGTTCTGTAACCCAAATGGCTTCAGATCCACCTTCCAGTTCTGAACCAAACTCGAACTCAAACCAAAAAATTAGGAGAAGTCATCCATGCTAGATGCATTCGCTAAGGTTGTCTCCCAGGCTGACGCCAAAGGTGATTTTCTGAGCAGCGGTCAATTCGATGCGCTGAACAACATGATCAAAGAAGGCAACAAGCGCATTGATGCCGTTAACCGCATCAGCACCAACGCTTCGTCGATCGTCACCGATGCTGCTCGCGCTCTATTTGAAGATCAGCCTCAACTCATCCAGCCCGGTGGAAACGCTTACACCAACCGTCGCATGGCAGCTTGCTTGCGCGACATGGAAATCATCTTGCGCTATGTAACCTATGCGTTGATGGCAGGTGATGCAAGCGTTCTCGACGATCGTTGCCTCAACGGTCTGCGCGAAACCTACCAAGCTCTTGGCGTTCCCGGTGGTTCGACAGCGGCTGGTGTGCAGAAAATGAAGGACATCGCGATCTCCATTGCTAACGATCCCGAAGCTTCTGGTATTGTTCGTGGCGACTGTAGCTCCATCATGTCTGAGCTATCGAGCTACTTCGATCGCGCTGCTTCTGCGGTTGCTTAAGCGATCGCTGTTGATCGAGCATTCCGCCTCGATCGGATAAGCATTGTTTTCACCACACCTTTGCAGAACACACTTTTTTAGGGAGATAACCAAACAATGAAGACCCCAATTACTGAAGCGATCGCAGCAGCAGATACTCAAGGTCGGTTCTTGGGTAACACCGAATTACAAGCGGCTAACGGTCGTTTTGAGCAAGCAACTGCTGGTTTAGAAGCAGCTCGTGCGTTGACTCAAAATGCTCAGCGCTTGATTGATGGCGCAGCTAACGCTGTGTACCAGAAGTTCCCATACACCACCCAAATGCAGGGTCCTCAGTACGCCTCTGACTCTCGTGGTAAGTCCAAGTGCGCTCGTGATATCGGTCACTACGTCCGCATGGTTACCTACTGCCTAATCGCTGGTGGTACAGGTCCGATGGATGAGTACTTGATTGCTGGTCTAGACGAAATCAACCGCAGCTTCGAGCTTTCTCCTAGCTGGTACGTTGAAGCCCTCAACCACGTTAAGGCAAACCATGGTCTGAGTGGTCAAGCTGCTAACCAAGCAAACACCTACATCGACTACGCGATTAACGCCCTGAGCTAATCTTCAGGTGCTGTGCCCGGAGAAATTAGCGAGTGTTGGCAGAGTGGCTAACAGTTGCTCGTTTTTCCGGGCATTGTTTTTCTTAATTTTGGTTAAGAAGTTTATTGTTGTGTTGGGGGACAAGCATGGGCGGCTTATTAGTGAATAACTTGGCAGCAGCCGGACCGTTGGGACTGTCTGCATTTGATAGCTCTTCTAGAGTTGAGCTACGGCCCGATTGGACAGAGACTGAGCTGCAATCCGTATTTCGAGCAGTGTACCGTCAGGTTTTGGGCAACGACTATGTGATGAAGTCAGAACGGTTGACCTCTGCTGAATCGTTACTGCGGCAAGGCACAATGACCGTGCGCGAATTTGTCCGGGCGGTGGCTAAATCTGAACTGTATAAAAACAAATTTTTCTACCGCAATTCAAACCAGCGGTTTGTTGAACTGAACTTTAAGCATTTGCTCGGTCGCGCTCCTTATGAAGAAGCGGAGTGGGCATATCACACGGGTCTGTGTGAAGAGCAGGGCTACGATGTTGAGATTGACTCTTACATCGACAGTATGGAGTACGAGAATAAGTTTGGCAACAATGTCGTTCCGTACTACACCGGCTTTCAGGTCGAACCTGGCGTTAGAACCACCGGCTTTACCCGGATGTTCCGGTTGTATCGGGGTTATGCCAGCAGCGATCGCGGCAGCGTTGGCGGCAAATCTCCTCGCCTGACTCGAGAGTTGGGTCAAAATTTTGCCTCACGGATTGACCGACCTTCAAGCGGCGGCAGCGGTGGATCGGGCTGGAAACATGCAGCAATTCCTGAGGACGCTGCGCCCAGAAGAGCGCTGGGTGGAACTCAGCAGGAAAGCGGACGGGTGTATCGCATTGAAGTGACTGGAATTTTACAGCCTGGGTATCCGAAGGTGCGTCGCAGCAGTAACGCGATCTTGGTGCCCTACGAACAACTCTCCCAAAAACTTCAAGAGATTACAAAGAAGGGCGGCAAAGTTGTGAATGTGTCGCGTGCCTAGAGCAAGACTGGGAGGCGGACAGCTGTCTCCCTAACTGCTCAATGGATTTTATACAGGAGCAATAATAATTATGTTTGGTCAAACTGCACTAGGCGGCAGCAGGCTGAGTGGAGCTGAAAATCGGATGTTTCGCTATGAAGTCGAGGGCATGCGCCAGACTTACGAAACCAATCAACTCAGTTACCCAATTCGCGCAAGCGGCAGCTTCTACATTACGGTTCCATACAATCGAATGAATGAGGAAATGCAGCGAATTCTCCGCATGGGCGGCAGGATTGTGAGCATTGAGCCGTTGACGCTCGATGGAAATGGCGGCGCGAAGATGCAAGCTGCAACCGCGCATCAAAATTTAGAAGCAGAAGGCAAAAGCGAAGCAACAGAAGTTCAACAGACAACGGAAGCAAAGCGGGACGAGTCGCTCGATCGCTAGGCATCAAGCTAGAGGCGTGAGTTGTGTCAGCGGTTTTGCGCCGATGATCAAGTAGCCCATAACGCGGGGATGCTTTGCGTCGCGCTTTACCTGTTGTTCTAATAACCGTTGTTCTAACGTTTACTATCAATTCAGTTCGTTATCCACAAGTGAGGGATTCAACCTATGTTTGGTCAAACAACCGTTAGTTCAGGTGGAATTTCGTCGTCAGCCAGTCGCATGTTTCGCTATGAAGTCGCTGGCTTGCGTCAAAACAGCGAAACGGATCAAAACAATTATGAGATTCGGAATAGCGGCAGCGTGTTTATCACGGTTCCCTATAATCGCATGAGTGACGAAATGCAGCGTATCACGCGGCTGGGCGGCAGAATCGTCAAAATTGAAGCACTAGGCTGATCTTGCCCGTTATAAAAGGTTCGAGCGAACAGCTCAATTCACCCGATGCTCAGTCTTTGGACGTAGAGCAAGTCTTCCAAATCTCCGTCTCGAAGATTTAAGCTTGCGTTACGATACGGTGTGCTACCTGGCCAGCTTGAAGTGCGCGATGCGGCGGCAGTAGCGGCATTGATTGTGGTAGCAGATGACGATGAAAATTGCACCGTTGTGGGTAGCATCCATCGCGACGTAATGTTTCACCGGCGCTTGGTAAGCTTGGCGATAAGCGGGCAGTAGCGGCGCTAACTTCGGTGTCTCGACTGCTCTATTTTTACGTTCGAGAAGCGGCAGCACAAGATCAGGATGACTACAATTACGGCGCTGACGCGCTTAGCATGTAGGTACTCGCCGTGATCGCAGATCTGCTCACCTTATAGAAGTGCTACTCGACACGGCAAATTCACGCTCAACCCTTACAGACATTATTCCTAGTGTTACAAGACTCCGATTGAGCGATTTGTGATGTGGCGATTCGCTTTGCGAAGCTCCGAAGGATCGCGGCAATGCAGTCTTGGATGTCAGCCGTTCAGGATACTCCTGAAACTAAAGATTTGATTCACCTAGCCCTCAATCGGTTAAAGCAACTGCGCCGAACCGTTTTGGGTGCCGTGGTCAAAGCACGAGTCTTGATGGCTCAACCCCAGCTTACGATTGTCCCCTAACGCACAATAATCTATGCTGCCTTTACTAGAAGTTAATCCTAAAACTCAGAACCAGCGCGTCAATGGCTATGACGTGATGGATGAGGACGATCCGATTAAATATCGGCTAGCGGACGCAAGAGGTCCAGAAGATGTCGAGCTCATCATCTGGGCAGCCTACCGCCAGATTTTCGGGGAGCATCTAATCCTAGAAAGTTACCGTCAAAAAAATCTGGAATCGCAACTGACAAATCGCGCCATTACGGTTGCTGATTTCATTCGCGGACTCGGAAAATCGGATGTGTATCGTCGATTGGTCGCTGACACTAATTCTAATTATCGACTGGTTGATATCACGCTCAAGCGCTTCTTAGGTCGGTCGTCTTATGGAAAAGACGAGCAGATTTCGCAATCGATCATCATTGCGACTAAAGGCTTGCATGGGTTTATCGATACGATCGTCGATAGTGACGAATACCGCGAAAACTTTGGTACAGATATCGTTCCGTTTCAACGGCGTCGGCTCGAGGGGCGTCCATTTAACTTGGTCAATCCGCGCTATGGCGACTACTGGCGCAATCGCTTGATGTCGCTAGATTTTGCGACGCGTTCTTACTACCAAGTGCGGACTTACAGCGCGGGCGATCTCGATAAGAAAGTGATTCGCCAAGCGATTCCAGCCAACTTCTTAACGATGGCGCAAAGCTTATCGACGCCTCAATTGGATTCGCAACGTCACGTAGCACGGGCGACTTCCAGCGCGATCGCGGTTCCTGACATGAGCCGTAAGACCGTAACGACCGGATCCACAGTTCGCCGTCCTTCCGTCGCGTTGCCCTACCGCTACCTTCCTTCAACGAAGAAAGTGTAATTTTAGGAATGAGGAATGAAGGATAAGGGATGAATTGTACTCCTACAGCATCACATCTCTTCTTTCATCCCTCATGACTCCTTGCGTTAGTGTTGCCGAGAGGCATCCTTCATCCCTTACCTTTTACGCCTTATGCCTATTCCTCTCCTTGAGTACAAACCGTCTTCGCAAAATCAGCGCGTCGAAGGTTACGAAGTTCCGAGTGAAGATACGCCCTATATCTATCGTCTAGAAGACTGCGCGGATCAGAGCGATATTACGGCTCTGATCTGGTCAGCCTATCGTCAGGTCTTTAGTGAGCACGTGATTCTCAAGAGCAATCGTCAGACCAATTTAGAGTCCCAGCTTAAGAATCGGACGATTACTGTTCGCGATTTTGTTCGTGGCTTGGCGAAGTCTGAAACGTTTCGCCGATTGGTGATCGAAAAGAATTCTAATTACCGTTTGGTTGATCTAGCGTTGAAGCGATTGCTTGGTCGTGCGGCATACAACCAAGCAGAAGAAATCTCTTGGTCGATCAAGATCGCCACCTTGGGATGGGATAACTTTGTTGATGCGATCGTCGATAGTGACGAATACTCACAGTCGTTTGGCGATAACACGGTTCCCTATCAGCGCCGTCGGTATAACAATCGCCCGTTTAATCTCGTGACTCCAAGCTATGGTGACTACTGGCGCGATAAAGAAACCGAAGGTCGCTACAAGTGGGGTGACATCTCTAACTTCCGCGATATGGCGCGATCAGTGACCGTGAATCCAGTGCAGTATCAGCCTGTATCCACGGCCAACATTGCCATTCCTGATATGACTCGCGATCGCGTTGCCCCTGGAACAGCAGCCTCAATCAGTACTGGCTCTAATTTTCCGTTGCGCTAAGCGTAACGGTTGCGTCCTCGACGCGAGATAATAGTGTGACGTGGATGATACATCCATTCTTCAAAACAGACTTACCTTATTTATTACGGGGGAGATTCTGGCATGGCATTGCCCTTACTCGACTATAAGCCCACGACTCAAAATCACCGAGTCAAGAACTTCGGCAAGGTGGATCAAAACGAAGATACGCCCTATATCTACCGGCTGGAAGACATCGGTTCTTCAACCGAAATGGAAGCGCTCATCTGGGCGTGTTATCGGCAAGTGTTCAGTGAACATGAAACGCTAAAGTTTAACCGTCAGATCACATCTGAAACTCGCTTGAGAAACGGTTCGATTACGGTGCGTGGATTCATTGCTGAATTAGCAAAGTCTAGCCGGTTCTACAGCACTGTTGTCGAAGTCAACAACAATTATCGCTTGGTGCAGATTTGCCTCAAGCGTTTCTTGGGTCGTGACTCTTATAACAAAGACGAAGAGATCGCTTGGTCAATCAAAATTGCCACCAAGGGTTTTAAGGGTTTTGTGGATGAGTTGCTCAATAGCGAAGAATATACGGCAGCGTTTGGGGAGTACACGGTTCCCTATCAGCGTCGTCGGATGGAAGGTCGCCCGTTTAATCTGGTGACGCCTCGCTATGGCGAAGACTTCCGCGAAACGGCTGGAACGGTGAAGACCGACTGGCAGTTTGTGGTGAAAAACTTCTCTGCTAAGAAGTTCCAAGAGCGTCAGTTGGCAGAAGGCGATCCTCGCAAGTATCGCGATATGGCAGCTTCAGTGTCGAACAAGGGCAACTACGCTCAAAGTGTCTCGGCATCTAGCATCGACTACCTGAACAAAGTGCCTCGTCGGAAATAACGAGACATTCTTATCGGTTCAAACTTGGGTTTGATTTCTATTTATATTGCGTCGCGGAGTCATTCTGCGATCGCGATGTAAGCAGAGATCAAACCCAAATTTTTTGCTTAGAGCACTAATCTGCTCCCATCTTCTATTTTACTCTTAAGAAAGAGTTGAATGAGGTAATTCTGTCTTTATGGTTAGATTAACTTTCATAAATTTGATCTCTCCCATCTTCTATTTCACTCTTAAGAAAGCGTTGAATAAGGTAATTCTGTCTTTATGGTTGAATTAACTTTCATAAATTTGATATATGTCTATCGCCATAGGAGTTAAGATGCAGCCTCAATTGCTTGCATCACCTTCTGACGCAAGTCGTAACTGTAAGCTTTTGCGATCACGGGGGACCAAACTCCTATGGCGACAGCTATAAAGTGCAGCTTTGCCACCCAAAAAAGGAGATAGTTATTAAACTATCCCCTACCAAATTCCACCCAAATTCCACTGAGATTAATTAATCTTGAGGGAAATTAGCCATTGCTAGCAAGCAAGACTTCACCTTTCAGCATTCGTTGAGCAGCATCCAACAGAGCCTCTTCTAAGTAGGGCTTAGTAAAATATCCACTAGCTCCCAATGATGCCGCCATTTGCCGGTGACGATCCGCCCCGCGTGAGGTCAACATCGCGATCGGTAAGTTGCTCAAGTTGGGGTCTTTCTGAATTCTCGAAAGGAATTCTAATCCATCCATTCTTGGCATTTCGATGTCGCAGAACACAATATCACACGGCAATCCTGACCGTAGCTTCTCCCAAGCTTCCTGACCATCGCGAGCTTGCTCTACTCGATATCCAACCTTGTTAAACGTCATTGAAAGCAATTCGCGCACCGTAATCGAGTCATCCACAATCAGAACCATTGGCTCCGTCTTAGTGGTAATCGTTTCAGTCACACCTTGGGCTGCACCTTGATCCCACATGCTGCCGACATCTCGACGGATACGACCGAGAGAGAGATCAATCAGTTCCAACACATCTGCGATCGGCATAATCCGACCGTCTCCCAGAACGGTTGCACCTGCTACTCCCACTGGCTTTGGCACAGGGCCTTCGAGTTGCTTAATCACAATTTCCTGTTCGCCCAGCACCTGATCCACTTGGAGGGCCAAGTAGTTGCCTGCACTTCGTAAAATCACGATCGATACCATGTCATCGTCTTGACTCCCGCCATAAACCGTGCCTCGGCTGAGATGACGGCTGTAAGCGAGAAGCTCGTTGAGTGGACGAACAGGCAGCATGACATCCCGCCATGAAATAGAATGTTGTCCTTCAGCATTAGTTTGAAGACGCTCCTTGGGCACATCCAGCATGTCTTCAACACCGTCCATGGGGAAGGCAATCCGCGCGCGATCGCTGATGCAGCAAAGTGCCTTAGAGATACTAAGCGTCAACGGCAACCGGATCGTGAATGTCGTTCCCTTACCCTGCACAGAATCTGTATTAATTGCGCCGCGAATCTCGCTTAGGCTCGTTCGCACAACATCCATACCGACTCCACGCCCTGAGAAGTCATCCGCCTGATCTTTCGTGCTAAAGCCAGGATGGAAAAGCAAATCGTAGATGTCTAATCGAGACAGAGTTTGAGCTTCTGCCGAGGTGATTAAGCCCTTCTCGATCGCTTTTATTTTCACCCGCTCAATATCAATTCCAGCCCCATCGTCAGAGACCGAAAGTACCGTTTGGTTACCTTGGTGAAAAGCACGAATCGTAATTTGTCCCGTTGGAGCTTTTCCTGCCCGTTGTCGCACTTCCGGGGATTCGATTCCATGAGTAATGGCGTTGTTTACCAGATGGGTCAGAGGATCGTAGAGATGCTCCAAAATCATCTTGTCAATTAGCGTATCTCGACCGTCAATAACCAATTCGGCTTGTCTACCGCACTTCATCGCGATATCACGCACAGCACGAGGCAACCGATCCGCCGCTTGCGCAAAGGGAACCATTCGAGAGCGGGTCAATCCTTCCTGAAGCTGGGTTGTGACTTGCCGGAACATACGAGTCACTTGATCGGTTTCATCGACGATGAACTCAATGTCAGACGCCGATTCCCGGACTCTCACAATTAGTTCAATCATCTCTTGAGACAGAGAGTGAAAGCCCGTAAAGCGATCCATTTCTAGAGGATCGTACTCTACCCCAGTAGGACTTGTGTCATTACTATGACGCTCAGGCGAACCAAACGGCGCGCGATGATGTTGACGACTGGCTAACAAAGAGCTTTCGAGCAGCGATCGCTCATACAAATCTTGCATCCGTTGACCAACATCACTTAGCTGCTGCACCTGATACAGCAGGTTATCCAGCGATTGCCTCAGGCGTTCTTGGTCTTGCTCTAAGCTATTGCGATTGACAACGAGTTCCCCGACAAGGTTGCTCAGATTGTCGAGGTGTTTCACCGGAACTCGCATAGTCTGTTCGCTTAGTCCCTTAGTAGGACGAGGCGCACGACGTCCTGATGAAGCGACAGTTCGACCTTTGACGGCTGGAGAGCCTCCCATCGCGTTGTTGGTGTCCTCCAACATCTTCTCTAAATCATCAAACTCTGTATCTACCTCAGAAGACTCGATGAAGGAGGTTTGTGAAGTTACTGACGCATCAGGTGCATCAGACAGAAGCAACTCTAGATCCGCAAAGTTGTCAAAGTCGTCCTCGGCTGCCAGGTTAGATGCTGCAAGGTCGTCGTTCAGGAATACATCAAGGTTATCGAAGGAGCTGGTCGCCTCTAGTAACTGATCGAGATTATCTAAATCGTCCGTTGTTGGCGAACCAGAGTTCTCGAACAAGCCTTCATCTAACAAACTATCTTCATCCAGCAGACTATCTATATTTAGAGCATTTAGAGCATCAAGTTCTACCTCATCTGAGGCTGACGCTGATAGCTCCTGCTGTGGGATTAGGTTATCTAAAGAAGTAGTTGCTGCCTCTGCAATTTCAGCCTCTACAAGTGGATCAAACTCCTGCTCAACAGCATCACTAGGAGCATCATTGAGCAAGCTCTCTAGGTCTTCGAGACGATCAGGGGCTTCTGTAGATAACTCCAGATCGTCTAAGCTCAGCTCCAAAAGTTCAGAGTCTACATCATCAATCTTTAAATCTGTACTTAGATCCGGACCCTCAAAGTCTAAATCACCACTTGCTAAACCTAAAGATGGCTCTTCCAGATCTAGACCCTCAAACTCTAAGTTCATACTAGAGTTGTCTATTGAATAGGCCACCTCATCTGTACTCAGATCCAGACCCTCAAAGTCTAAATCATCACTTGCTAAACCTAAAGATGGCTCTTCCAGATCTAAACCCTCAAACTCTAAGCTGGTACTAGAATTGTCTATTGAATAGGCCACCTCATCCAAACTGTTCAGGTCAGATTTATGCAACAGTTCATTTTGAGTATCTGAAGGGAACGCCACTTCTTCAGGCGTTTCGCTCAGAGAGAAGTCTAGGTCTTCTAGATTGGGAAAAGAAGCATCCCCAAAAATCTTTTCAGAACTTTCGGGAACATCAGCCATTAAGCTGCTTAAGAAGTCATCATTCAAAGAAAGCTCAGTGCTAGAAGTCTCCTCTGACGGAGGTATCTGTTCTAAAAGCAATGACTCATCTAGACTGAATAGCTCATCAATTTCGGTTGATTCTAAACTTAATAAACCGTCAGGGTTAGCAGATAGCTCTTCTACATCTATTTCCAGAGATTCTATTTCTACAGCATCGAATAAATCAGACGGAGCTTCTATGTCTAGCTCAACTGTCTCTAGCTCAACTGTTTCGGCAACCAGCGAATGTGAATTGTTAGCTTCTGGCTCTACTGTCTCAAAATCATCATCGAGTAGTCCGCCTAGTTGCTCCGCCAAGCTAGAAGTGCTACCAAACTCATCATTAACCAGACTTTCAGTTTCAAATAACCCATTTAGCTCTGTTGGAGAAAACTCTATTTCTAGTGAATCTGGCCCTAGGGCAGAATTCAGCGTAACGGTTTCATCTATCAAGTCATCTAAATTATCTAAACTAACTGTTTCTGAAAAATCATCGTTTAGCCCTTCTACTTCTAAATCGAGTTCCACTAGCAAAGAAGCTTCTGTGTTGGTTTGATTCAGTAACTCGTCTACACTATTTGGATCGAGTGTTTCTGAATCTAGAAGATGATTATCCAAACTCTCCAAGTCTAGTGTGAAATTTGTCTCAGCATCAGGATGAACACCCAAAGATCGTTCGTTGGACAACTCCACTAATTCATCAAGCTGTAAATTAGAAAGCTGTAAATTAGATTCTGCACTCAGTAAGTTATCTATTGAGCTGAGCTCGTCTAAGCTTAGTGAGAATTCTGATAAATTTTCTGACTCACGCTCTACTTGTTCTTCTGTGAATGCAGACTCGATTAGCAGAGCATTATCTTCTAAGACAAAATTCAAAAGATCTAGCGGATCAAATTGTCCTGTCTCTGTTTCAACTGATGTCTCAACTGAATGAGTCACTTCTAGGCCAGCATTTAGGTCATCTAAAATTAGTTCATCTAAATCATTCGCATTTTGAGCATCTGCGTTTTCAAAAGGAACGTTTAACTCCAAATTTTCTAAATCGAAAAGAGAACTTAATTGAGTATCGTTCCATGGATCGCTCAAGTTCGAGATATCTATAGAACTGCCCTCAGAGATAGAGTCTGAGATCGCAGACCCCATCAATTCATCGATTGAATCACTCTTCTCAAAAACGGAGTCAACCTCTGAGTTCTCAAAAGGAGTGAGATTTTCTTCCAAACTGTTGAATGCATCAAGTGAAGCTTCAACATCAACATTGACGGGCAATGCTTCAAATAACCCACTCAGGTCAAGCTCATTAAGAAGAGAGTCGCTTGAGAAAGAATTATTCTGCAAACTATTAACGGCATCGAACGTTAAATCACTCTCGTCTAACCCTGCAAATAATTCACCGAGATTGGTGAGCGAATCAGACGTCTCCTCTGTCTCAAGTTGAGCAAATTCCACATCTAAGCTATTAGGATCAAGCTCTACTGCATCAGACGCTGCTGAATCTGCTGAAATACTGTCACTTAAGGCGCTGATATCTACTGATAAATCTTCACCTGTGGCCAGCATTTCAGACGACGGCACAGACAGTTCAAAACTATCGCTTGTTGCGTTAGAAGCATCAAAAGCTTCTAGTAAAGCGTCTCCAAACAAACTACTTAAATCGTCATCTGAGCCGGCCAATGTAGCTTCGTTAGTGACAGGTGTATTAAATAATAGGTCTGAAAAGTCGTTTGTGTTCCCATCAAATCCATTAGAGCCATCAGGCTCAGAGCTGGCAGGAGCAGCGCTAATCACTTCTTCCTTCTGCCAAGTTGAGCCTAGATCTGGAACTTCTCCTTCAAAAAGGTCAGCCAAACTGTTCAACTCTGCCATACCCATTTCTGGTCCATTGCGATTGGCTTCACCAAGCGCTGAGGGATCGCGCAGTGTTTCACTGACTTCATCAGTACTAACAGAGGCAAAATCGGATAGGTCAAACAGACTATCAAAATTCAAATCAGCCGATTCTGCATCAGCAGGCGTTGTTGCGGCCACATCGAACTCGCTAAGGTCCAGCGTAAAGGAGTCAGCCTCCGCCAAATCGAAGTCGCTGAAATCGAGTTCGTTTGTCGCTTCTAGACCATCTGCTATGGCGAAGAAGCTCGCCAGATCCGAATCTACTGAGGATTCGGTTTGAGCTGGAACTAACGCTTGTAATTCACTGCTAGGAGCAATTTCCTGTGCTCGTCCCAGAAGTACTAAATCCTGCGCCTGCTTAATGTCCTTCAGAACAATAGGTGCTAGGGATCGATAAGAATTTTCAGAGTGCGCGATCGCTAGTCGGGTCACTTCTAGCAAATTGATCCACTGCGTTAAGCCAAACGCTTCGCCTAGATCCCTCAAACCCTGGCAGAAATCTTGTAAGCGATCGCGACCATCCGACAGCATTTCTGCCTGCCGAAATAATTGCAACATCTCCCGTAATTGCATTGGAACATCAGTTTGAAAAATCAACACCAACGCATGAGCGTCCAACTGTGTTTCAGCCTGGATGATAGTTTCTCGGTCAGCACTGGGTCGTGACGGCTCTAATGTTGCCGCCTGACGTTCTAGCAACGTAAAGTATTGGCTAAGTTCTTCAAAGACGGGCTGAGCCGCTGTCATTGCCTCATCTGCGGCTTCATCTGTCAATCCGGCTGGCGTTGGCAGTTGCTCTAACAACGCTTGCAACGTGTCAAAAACCTGTAATAAAAGAGTTTCTAGCTTTTGATCAGGCTTGATTCTAGGTGTTTCCTTTAAGATTTTGAAATAGTCTTCGAGGCGATGGGCAGTCTTTTGGATGCTGCTTAACCCCAACATAGCCGCTCCCCCTTTCACAGAGTGGGCTGCTCGAAACACCTCATTCACCATTTCTGGATCGTCAATGGTGCTTTGCAGATTCAACAAACCCTGCTCAAGGGTATTGAGGTGGTCTTTTGCCTCCTCAATAAAGTAGCCCATGATTCGCTGCTGTTGTTCCGGCTGCATTGCAATGTCCCTTTCGTTAGATTGAGTGATCTCCGTCGGACCGTCTCCGTACGCGATGGAGCAAAGGTTTCAGAAGATGGATGACCTTTCCTAGAGGTGCGATCGCTGGGATAGATCATCCTATTGCTTAGACTCGATGCTCTGCGAAGCAATCAAATTCTAAGTTGTTGGCTTTACTGTAGCCGACGAATCCTAGATGAATGCACAAATTCTTCTGAATCTAGGATTGTTTTCGCTCGATCGTCTCAACGCGGAACCGCTCGACGGAGGTCAGCAGGTCGCGGGCCACCCCAACAAGACCCTGTAGCGACCCCGACACCCGCTGTGCTTCCTGAGATGTTTCTTGAGCAGTCAGTTCTACCGATTGCATCACCTGAGACACGGCTCGTGACGTTTCCGTCTGCTCTACCGTATCAGCAGTAATAGAACGGACAAGGGTGTCAATCACGCTAGAGACCTGAATAATGTCTTCTAGCGATCGCTTGGCTTGTTCTGCTAGTCGAGTTCCCTCAATCACCTGTTGGGTTCCTTCTTCCATCGCCGTCATCACCGACCCGGTTTCTCCCTGAATCTGCAACACAATCTGTTCGATTTCTTTGGAGGCCTTAGCGGCGCGGTCAGCCAGTTGACGCACTTCATCGGCGACGATTGCAAAGCCTCGTCCCGCTTCTCCAGCTCGTGCCGCTTCGATACTGGCATTGAGTGCCAAGAGATTGGTTCGGGAGGCAATTTGCGAGATCAATGCCACGATTTTAGAGATCTCTTGAGAGGACTCCGCTAGACGCTTCACCTTTCGAGTCGTTTCAGCCACCGTTTCACGGATTTCTAAAATACCCGCTACAGTGCGTTCTACGGCTTCACCCCCCTTAAGAGCAGTTGAGGAAGCGGTTCGAGCGACTTCTTCTGCCTCACGAGCGCTTTCCGCCACCCGTTGAATAGAGTCTGTCATCACTTGAACAGAATTCAAAGTCACCGCCAGTTCTTCCGCTTGTCTCAACGCATCAGAAGACAAACTCCGAGCAAATGTTTCATTCTCCGTCGAACTCTTGCTGACTTGACGGGCAGCTTGCTTCACCTGTTGCACAATTTCACGAAGGTTCTGAATGGTTAAATTAAACGAATCTGCTACTGCACCTAAAACATCGGCAGTAACTTCCGCCTGAACCGTCAGATCACCTCGTGCAGCGCCTTCTACATCATCTAGCAAGCGAATGACTTGACGCTGCAAGTCTTCTTTAGCTTGCTCTTGTTCCTCTGCCTTGCGCTGGGCTTCACTGGTCGTGGTTAAAATGACCCGCGCCATCTGGTTAAACTCAGTTGCCAGCCCGCCCAATTCATCTTCTGAATAAACTGTCGCCCGAGCATTAAAGTTTCCTTGGCAGACCGATTCAAACTGACTCTTAAGATCATGCGTCGATCGCTTCATTTGCCTAGCCGTCACCTGTCCAACCGCTAAGGCAGTGCCGCCTGCACACACTCCCCCTGCCAGTGCCATCAAAATTCCAGTGGTTCGGAGCTGTGAAACCACCGCCGTATTATTTTGCTGAGTAGCAGAATTTGCCGAAACAAAACTAACGGCTGCAACAGCAACGGCTGAAACTATTCCCGATGCCAGAGCAGTAATAATTTGCTTAGAGGCAAACGAAGCATTTTCTAACGGAGCTAACCAACCTTGTTCAACTGTAGGAGTGGGTTCACTCGTCTGATGTTCCAATTGAGTAAAGCTTGGAATCTGTTCGCTAGTACTCGCAATATTAAAAAGTTCATCTTCTCGAATTGTGGAAGAACGCTCATCCTCTCCAAAATCAATATTTGCTCCCTCGGGAGAGGTAGCAATGCTGCTAGAAAACCCAAATCCACTGCTGACAGAGGGACTCGTAAAGCCAGCAGAATCTTCAGACAAGTCAAAGTCAGACAGGTTGCGTATGTCATCAAAATCGTCAAAATCATCAAGGAAGCCTGTGTTGCCTTGATTTTGATCTAGATGCGGCGCAGAGCTGCCACCATTCCTACTACCCGAATTGCTGTAAAACGCGCCGAGGTGATTCTGCCCAACAGATGCGTCAGATTCAGAGCTATTAGGTTCATCATAGAAGTCAGGACCTCCCATAAACAAAGTGTCTTCACCCATCGTTCGCGGGTTGAAATTCATGCCGTTGGAGGAAGGAGCTTCAGGCGGTTGAGAATGGTTAAATGCGTCGGCTTGCGGTGTAAAAGATTGAAAGTCGGCGCGATCGTCTTCCTCTTCAACTGCAAAAATACTATCAAACTCTTCTAAGACCGTTGCAGCGCCGTTGCTATTATGAGCGGCGTGAATCGAATCCCCATCAAACGAGAACTGGTCCGCCTTCCCATAAGTTACGTTCGCCTCAGAGATCTGAGCAGAGGAATTTAGGGCGAACGGATCATCTATTGCTTCAGATTCTGTTGGCGTCTTTTCATTGTGATGGGAAAATGGATCGGCAAAAGGAGATTCGCTAAATAGAGCAGACTCCTCCGACTCAAACGGGAGGTCGTCCAATACAAAATTCTCGTTTAGAAAACTAGACTTTGAGAAAGCGTTGTCCGACGCTGTTGCAAGGTGATCGAATGCATCATGATCTGTTTCCAGATCACTATTGGAGTTATCGGACAGATCAAAGTCATCGGATAGATCATCGGTGAATTGACCCGCATAGGCTAAACCACTGTTGGCATAGTCTACAAATTCCGGATCGGACGTCAGAGCTAACACAGACTGGTACTGCTCTTGTGCCACCTTATATTGCTGAAGACCATAGCAGTAGATATGCCCGCACAATAGCCGCGCGCTTGGTTCTTGTGGATAGTCGTTGACCAAGCGATCGACGAGTTGAGCAGCCTCTTGATACTTGCCCTGCATATAGGCGCGTTCTGCCTGTTGATACTCTTGGGCAAATTCAGTCTCTCGTGCCATGTGCCTCCTCCTGCATGTACGCCGTTGTGCCAAAAGCTTGGCTACAAAGATTTAATAAATTACAGAGCAATTTTGAAAAAATGAGCAGTGAGTGTAAAGTGAGAATGATACATCTGAATAAGAATCAGTGAGCGCTGCGTCTGTCGAAAAAACAATTCTCCAGAGAGCTGGAAATAAGAGTTTGACCTCAAGTGGAATAGAAATCCACCGACTTGAACGCAATTATCCTTAAGACAGCATTCCCAGGTTTCTGGAGAAAGCGATGATTAAGCTTGATTCTACGAAGAGTTTTTGATTTTAGAGCAATTCTCATGCTGCCCACCGCGCCGAGCGCAAAATAGCAACTTGATCTAGCAACCGCAAAAATTGTTTGTTCGCCTCATTCATCACCCATTCCCCTCGAAGAAAGGGTGAGACACTATCCGGTACTGCGGTTGGTAGTTGTACATTCTCAACATCAAGCCATTCCATTCCAACAATGCGATCGACGGCTAAACCGAGCATAATATCTTGATCTTCGATCGCGATGACAGAAATCTCAGGCTTGTCCGTGTTCAACGGAACGGCATCGCCTAGAAATTGACCTAAATCTGCCACCCATACGACCCGTCCACGAACATTTAAGGTTCCGAGTAGGAGAGGCGAAACGTTGGGAACAGGGGTAATGCGATCGGGAGATGGAGAAAGCACCTCTCGAATTCCGGTAGCAGGCAACGCAAATTCAGTTCCTGAAGAGGTATAAAATCGTAAATGTAATTCTCCCTCTGGACTTTCAAGTTCCTGAAATTCGGGTGCTTGATCTTGCCCTCTACCCGTTAAGAAATCTGGATTTCCGACCATCACACCTGTCTTTAACCTCGCAACAACTGCTTGACTGTGCCGACTAGCTCGGTCGGCTGAAAGGGTTTTGCAATATAGGCGTCTGCGCCTTGCTTCATGCCCCAATAGCGATCGAACTCTTCACCTTTTGAGGAACACATCACGACAGGGACTCCCTGAGTTTTGGGGTCTGCCTTGAGTCGTCGACACACCTCATACCCGTTCATGCGGGGCATCACGATGTCCAGTACCACTAAATCAGGGCACTTTCCTTGAATGTGTTCCAACGCTTCAACTCCATCAGCGGCGACGGTCACTGTTAATCCACTGCCTTTCAGCAGATCCGTAATCATTTCCCGTTGCGTGACGCTGTCTTCCACGACCAGAACTGTACTCATAACCCCTTACCTGCTTGCTGGCTGAACCGATGCCGGGAGAAATTGACTCTAGTAAACCGAAACGTCGTAACCTTAACGTACCCTCGAACACCCACTTAATCTGACATCTGTAAAAAAGAACTTTGTGCAGTCTTGCTTTAGGTGATATTTAATTTAAGTTCTTCTAGATCGTGAGTGGCTGGATGATGTGGATCAGGGGGTTCCGGTTGCCCTTGTCCGACATATTTCTCTACTAGCATCAAAAGTTCGCTCTTCCCAAACGGTTTTGTTAAATAGTCGATTGCGCCTACCATGCGGGCTTTAACCCGATCGATAAAGCCATCTTTGCCCGTTAGCATGACAATTGGTGTTTGTCGAAATGCGGTGGACTGATGCAACATAGCACAGAGTTCATATCCATCTAATTCAGGCATTGATATATCACACAAAATAAGATCGGGCTTGAGTTGAAATACGAGACTTAGCGCTTTTAGAGGATCATCAATGGTACTGACTTCATATCCGTGCTGATCGAGAATATACTCGACTGCTTTGCGAACGGTGGCTCCATCGTCAATACACACAACTCGTGGAACTCGAGCCGCCCGCCGCCCACCTAGAGAAGGGCGATTTGCTCCAGATTCTTCAGATGAAGGGTGCGTTAGCTGCAACCATCCCCGTTGCACATAGGGATAGATTGCCCTTGCGACTGTTAAAATATCGCGGTTTAGGTAACGTGCAATTTTGCGAAGAGAGGTTTGCCCGTTGGCATAGCGATCGAGAGTCTGAAAAGTGGTTTCTGGCAGCGCTTCTCGCAGCAGAACAGCATTAGCAACTACTGGGCATTGATCTGGCGACTGCAGATGGGGCTGTAGCTGCTTCCATTCCTGCACTTGCTTGATGATGTTTGTGAGTAATGGCGCAATTTCTAAAGTAGTTAGTTGAGGGGTTAACGGCGTGCCTAATTCAAACGTGAATGATCCTTGGGGCAAGCTCAACAAGTCAAACAGAGTTTCATGAACCATGTTTTGAAGAATGCTGCGTCCCTGGGCAGGAGTGAGGAGATGGGCTTCTAACAGGGACCACAGGTAACCATATTCAGGAGTGTTGAACGGCGCGATCGCAGAAGCAACCGCCCGATTGAGCGTCGTTTCTGCCTTATAACGGCGTAAATAGTCTCTGAGGCGCGACAGATCACTTTCTGTCTCACCAGCATAAATTATTTGTCCATTGAGAAAAAATATGAACCAGGAAGGAGTGGACTGAGGCAGCCGAATGTCTGGAGATACCAGCCCGCCGAAACTAGAACTGCAAGTTGGATATCCCTGCACAAATAGTTCACCTGTACGCTGACCGAGTTCGATCAGTTGGAGGATACTACGAATATCAATCTCACTCAACTGTCCCTGCATTTAGTTCAACCATTTTCTAGAACGTAGATTTGCACTCAACACGATGTTGCTCTTGAAGGAATTACGTTTTTCAAACTGACTCGACTAGTTTTTTGTAGCATTGGCCTTAGCCGTTCATCATGCCAACCTAGAAACGGTGCAACGCTAAAGTCGCATCATCGATTTTCCCTAAAAATAGAAATTAGGAATGGACGCTCAGCAGGAACCTAATTGCCCAAACATTGTATCCACTAAATTGATTAAAATGACAAACTTTACTTAGGTTTGCTGAATACCTCAGAAATTATTACTAAAGAACAAGTGAAGAATTAGGGCTAAAGATCAAATCCCATTTAATAGTTTGGTGGGAACAGCGATCGTAACAATCCAAAACTCGCCACCTCGACTCAGCAATCGGTCAATGTATCTATCTAAACTCAGTAAAGCGATTGGAATGGGACAAGCCTGGGCATACTTTGAGGAGAAGGACTTTGCCCAACCCATCGATTGCACTTTACAAGCCGTTGAATTGCAAGCCGTTGAATTAAGTTACAACGTGCAGCTTCTTAATCGACAGTAAGAATGATGTCGTCAGCAGAAGCTTTAAAGCGTCTGAGCGGATTGAACAGAATTTGGGCAAACTACATCTCTAGGATTGAGCGTAGACACGGAAGAGGACTATCAGCGTGCTGTATCTAGCAGAAGTCATCCAGAAGAAAGGCGGGATCATGGGTGGTGGCAAGTGCGAGTTGAAGCTACTTGCTTGCCAACGAACGGAACAAAATTGGTCTGCGGTTTCTGGCGATGAGTCAGTCCAAACGGAGGAGGCAAATCGCTATGGCTCTGGAACATTGCTGCTAGTTGATTTAACTGGAAGTAAGCAAGTGCAGCGCATCCAGGAAGCGAGTCGTCCCTTAGTGAGCATTCTTCAGAACTTCTCGCGCTTGCAAGAGAAGTTTAAGACACAGGAAGAAGAGATTGAGCAGTGGAAGCAGTCATTGACATATCAAAGTCAAGAATTAAACCGTCGGGAAGTGGAAATGGAATCCCGGCAGGAACAACTTCAGCAGATGGAGTCGGACTTTGAGCACTTGGAGCAACAGCGTCAAGAGTTTGAGACAACGCGCCAAGAAATAATGGCGCAGCAAGAAGAGATGGAGCGCCAACGTCAAGAGATGCAAGGCGCGTGGGATCAGCTGCAAGGGCAAAAGCAGCAGCTTGAAGACCAACGAGCAGAGTTGTTGGGAGCATCAGTGTTAGACACCGAAAAAGCGCAGGTCATTCATCAACTTTTGGAGCAAATTTGTGATGGAAGTGCTTCTTCAGAGCAGATAAACATTCACCTTCAGCAGCTTTATGAGATTCTGGGTCAGCAGCAAACTATTCTGACGCACCACTGGCACATGTTGGAGCAACACCAGCAAGCCTTGCACCAAAAGCAGGAAGAAACTGAGCAGCAGTCGCAAAGATTAGAGCAGCAGTGGCATGTTTGGCATCAAGCTCAGGAAGCAGTAGAGCAGGCGCGAACTGAGGCGAAGTCACAAGAATGGGTGCTGAACACTAAACAGGAGCACGCGCAATTTGTGAGTTCGCAAATTCAGCGCTCCAACGAGTTATACCAGCAACTAAGCCAAATAACCGCAGGAGGTACAGTCAATGAGACAGCCCAAGTGGATCTAAATGCTCTAGAAACTATGCCTTTGCAGAACCTGCAAGCGATCGCTAAAACGCTACAGAAAGAGTTTGATCAGTCTTCTCAATTTGTTCACGGGCAGGAAGAGGAACTTGATCTCAAAGAAAAGGAACTTGAAGCCCTCAGAGCAAAAATTCAGCAGGTGAGTGAGTTCGATCGCATGAGCTTAGAGGCTGAATTGGCCGATGAGCAAGATGCCTATCAGTTTCTCAATCAAACGCTGGTTGGGCAGCGCCGTAGTCTTATCGAGAAAGAGACGATTTTACGTCAGCATAAAGCAGTCATCGCTAGAAGAACAGGTAAACCCGATCCAACGCTGGTCAATAGCGGCATTGATCTAAGTCCGATTTTGACGCAGATCGAGGCTCAGCGCCAACAGCAAGCAGATGAGCTAGAAACCGTCGAGGCTCAAATTGAGCAGATTCGCAGTGCTGTTCAGCAAGCGCAAGAGTATATGAATGCGCAAGCCGAGGAGCAAGATGCGAAACGTCATGAGTTGAGGCAACTTGAGGAGACACTTCAGGCTCAAAGAGCGTCCACCGCAGAGGTCGTTGGCAAAGTCTCGCTTTACCACGAGATGCTTCAACCGATTCAAGATGTGGTGGCAGGACTTCATCAATCCCTTGATGAGATCGCGGTGTTGCTTTCTCAACAGCAAGAAGTCGGTCACCATCATCAGCAAGGGATTGAGCAAATGAGACAGATGATTACAGATCTGACACAAAAGCCTGAGTTCGCGGCCGTTTAAGAGATAGAGGCAATCAGTCCTGAATTTAATGCGATCGCTTCAATAAGGGATTGAGCAAATGAGACAGATGATTACAGATCTGACACAAAAGCCTGAGTTCGCGGCCGTTTAAGAGATAGAGGCAATCAGTCCTGAATTTAATGCGATCGCTTCAATGGGGTAGCACTGATTTCAGCATTCATCGAACTTCTTGCAAAAGTGCTTATATTGGGATAGCCGCAGCCATTTGAGTTGGATCGTATACGATCCAACTCAAATGGCTGCGGCTTCAGTGTACAAAATACTTTGTTGATTTCGTGGTTAGCACTGAAACGATTGTGCAAACGACGCACTCAGAAACTGCTTTTTCATACAAGAACGATCGCGCGTCTCCTCAGAAGTGGGGCGGCGAATTGCAGGTAACCCCTCTCCACTTACAAAATTTTAAGCGCTGACCAACTGAAAGCGACGATCGGCTTGTAGCAGTATTTTGACCTCAGCAATAGGAATAGCGGGGCTGTAGAGATAGCCTTGCATGACTTGGCAGCCCATCTCTTGAAGCACCAGCAGTTGCTTAACGGTTTCAACACCCTCAGCGACAACTTTCATCCTTAAACTTTTTGCCATGGCCACAATAGCGGTTGAGATCGCATTCGCTCCTTCACTTGTGGCTAAATGTTGAACAAAGGATCGATCAATCTTTAGCGTGTCAATCGGTAAAGAATTTAGATAATTCAGCGATGAATATCCCGTGCCAAAGTCATCAATCGAAATCTCAATGCCTAGACTCTTCAGCTTCGACAAGATCGAGACAGTCGCTTTGACGTCTTGCATCAGGCAAGTTTCCGTTAATTCCAGGACTAGAAGATGAGGATCAAGTCCTGTTTCGTCTAGAATGGCGGCGATGCGATCGACAAAGCCTTCCTGCTGAAACTGTCGCATTGAGAGATTAACTGACACTCTAAGGGGCACTGAGTTCCATTGCTGCCAAACCTTTGCATGCTGACACGCCGTTTTGAGTACCCATTCTCCTAACGGAATAATTAATCCTAGTTCTTCGGCGATCGGAATGAACGTTGCAGGAGAAATCATACCCCGTCCAGGATGCTTCCAGCGCAGCAACGATTCCATGCCAACAATTTCGCCCGTTTTGAGATTGACCTGGGGCTGATAATGCACCTGAAACTCGGCCCGCTCGATTGCTTTGGTCAAATCCATCTCAATGAGGCGACGCTCCACTTCGAGTTCATCCATGCTGGATGTGTAGAAGCAATAGCTCTGCCCATGTTGTTTGCACCAATGACGGGCAGTTTCAGCTTGACTAATGAGATGTTCTGGATGTTGAGCCAGGTTTTGAGTCAGCGTGATCCCCAAGCTAATTTGAATGCAAACTTCTTGCCCGTTAATTTTGAAGGGGGACCCGATCGAATTGATAATTTGCTGTGCTAACTCCGTGACTTCCGCTTCCTGAGGATTATGAGTCAGCACAATCCCGAATTCGTCACTGTTAAGACGAGCGAGCAGCCCATGAGAGTCGGCGAGTTTTGCTAAACGGTGCGCCACCATTTTTAGGAGAATGTCGCCAGTTGCATAACCAAAGCTGGCGTTAACCGAGCGAAATCGATGAATGTTGAGACAGAAGATGGCGATCGCTCCATGGGCTTCTCTGAAAATTGCGCCGTTCTTGTTTTGAAACTTAGCAAGGCTAACCGGAGCTTGTTCTGAAGTCCAGCGCTGAATTTGCTGACAGAGCAAGCCACGACTCGGCAGACTCGTGAGTGGATCGAAAGTGGCTCCGCGTTGGAGGGCTTCGACGGCTTGGCGCTGTTCGTTCGCGTAAAGTTGAGCGATCGCAGTTCGTTTGGTCAGCCGAGATGCGATCGCGTCGAGCAACTCGGAGACCGAACACGGTTTTATCAAGTAGTCATCTGCACCTAAGTTCATTCCGTGCCTAATTTCTTGATGTTCGCATTTAGCGGTGAGAAAAATGACAGGAATTGCCGCTGTTGAGACGTGGCTACGAAGCTCCTCTAAAACGCCATACCCATCTAGTTCGGGCATGCGGATGTCACACAGAATCAAATCGGGCAAGTAAGCTTTTGCCTTACGAACTCCTGATGCACCGTGCTCTGCACCCATCACCCGAAACCCTTCCAAATCTAATATTTCTAGAAGATTTGACCGGATTGTTTCATCGTCCTCGATCACCAAGATTGTTTTCATTGGAGCGTGTAAGGCAAGATTTACGAACCCTTAAATTAGATTGAAACATACGATAAATCAAAGAATTGAAATCAGCGTCCAAAGTGAAATGAAAAGTTAATTGAGTACTGCCAGTAGTAACAGACTATTAACTACGTTTTTCAAAAGGTGCGCCGCTTTTATGTTCTGAGGATTTCTATTAAGCTGAAGATGCAATAACTTTTTGCTATTTATTTAGCATTACAAGAGTTATTTTGAAATTAAGCTTTTTGCCATCCAGACGCCGATCCTCTCTAGGTACAGAGCCTATGATGCGCTTGTTCCAGTTTATTGGTAACCTCGGTAAAGCTAAGTATTTCTTTAGTTTCATAGCTTGGTCTTCACGTACCCTAAGTGTTTTTACAATCAAGACGTTATCAGGAACTGGTTTAGGGAAGCTATCAGCAAGCTTTAGTAGTCCTCAATAGAACCGGCGGGCAGTGTAGAGAACAACAGAGGGATTACATTTACAGCTTACTGAACTGAGGATTATGCGGACAGTAAATTCTACTACTTTATACTTTTCATACTTAAGTTTGCCCCTGAACTTATTCTTTGACTACTCAAGATCACCAATTAAGACCACAATTTAAGTAAGGACCAGTAAAAACTTTGAGAAAACCACGGTTGTCAATTTACCTTTGAGTGTTTCAGCACCTCAGCTAGAAGCTGTTTGTTCGGCACTTGGTTTAGGTCGAGCCTAAGTGCTTTGAAAAGCTGTCGTCTGTCAAGACATGCAATAGATACTTTGATATATCGAGTTTAGTTTAAACTTAGTTGAAGAAACTTAAAGAAATTCTTTAAGTAATATAGTTTTCTTGTCAGAATTGGGAGAAAATACAATTTATCTTCAGCACAAACCAGTGGTTACACTCAGAAAACTTAGACGACCAAGCTTAAGTGATCAATGACTTGCAACTAAAACCAGTATTCACAGCGCCTATTTGGAGATGGCTGTATTGGGGATATTGCGGAAGAGGATTTGAGGTGTAGGAGTGGGGATCGGTAGGTTTTAATATTTTTGTTATATAAAATTTTCTGTTGCTTTCGCCTTCTCAGTTGATTTCACTACCTTTAGTCGTCAAAATCCATTTTCAGGTCCTACTCTATGCCTCACCGAAGTCAACCCATCAAGCGGAAGCGCGGAATTATGCTTAATGCAAGAGGATGGCAGCGCTTGCAAGCAGCTGAACAGCACGCCGCAGATCAGCACAATTCTGGTAAATCCTTCACATTACAGGAACTCAGCGATCGTACGGGTCTAAGTCCTAACACCCTCGCAAGAGTACGGGGGCGCAAAGTTTCAGTTGATCAGCAGACGCTAGAGAGCTACTTTCGTGCGTTCGGGTTGACACTGGGAACGGAGGACTACACCGATGCAGAATCGGCACCAGTGAGCAGCCGTCCACCAGTGATGTTGACGGGTCAACTTCCCAGCGATTCTCTGTTTTATATTTGTCGTCCACCGAGTGAAGCCTTGTGTTACGAGGGATTGCTGCAACCGGGTGCTTTAGTCCGCATCAAAGCGCCTCGGCAGATGGGGAAAACCTCCCTAGCCGCCAAAGTGCTGTCTCAAGCGAGAGAACAGCATATTCTAACTACAATGACCAGTCTGCGATTAGCAGATACAGTGGTTTTATCGGATTTGAAGCGATTTTTACAATGGCTGTGTGCGGTTATTACGCAGACTCTTGAACTGCCAAATCAGCTTGAGCAACATTGGGATGACCTGTTTGGCAACAGCTACAACTGCACGAACTATTTTGAGAGCTATATTTTATCGAAGCTAGATCAGCCTCTAGTGCTTGCACTAGATGAAGTTGATGTCGTGTTTGACTATCCGCAGATTGCGGCGGATTTTTTCGGGATGCTGCGAGCTTGGTATGAGAAAGCACGGTATGGCGATGCCAAAAGCGAGTTGTGGCAAAAATTGCGGATTGTGCTAATTCACTCCACGGAGGTGTATGTGCCGTTGAATCTGCACCAATCGCCGTTTAATGCTGGACTTGCGATCGATCTCCCCTCATTTAATTCAGAACAAGTAATGGAGCTGGCACAGCGCTATGGGCTTGAAAACCTCGACGAGACGGTTGCAGAACTGATGAGCCTGACAGGCGGCAACCCGTACCTAGTGCAAGTCGGACTTCATCACTTAAGTGGGCAGTTGGTTTCGTTAGAGCAGTTAGTGCAGCATTCGAGTGCGATCGATGGGGTGTATGGCCCACATTTGCGACATTTGCTAGCGGATCTGCAAAAATACCCTGATTTGATCGCGGCGCTAAAGCGGGTGGTGTTATCCACTAGCCCCTTTGAGCTTGAGCCGATGCAAGCGTTTAAGCTGCAAAGTAAAGGACTCGTCTCGATGCAAGATCAGCAAGTGGTGCCAAGCTGCAATCTGTACCGCAGATACTTTTCTCAAGCGTTGTCCACAACAGAAGTGTTTTGACTTATACATTTCTATTTGCAAGTCTCAACGCAATTCTTAATAGGGTCTTAAACAAGAGCAAAAGGATAGAAAGTTACAGACAATAGAACAAGCTGGTGCTAGTCAAAGGTTGCTTCCCCGTTGGTATCTGAACCAGAGCTTTGTCAGATCTAGAGTTAGTTACAAACGTTTCACCTAATGTAAAGTTGACGGCGAATCATGAATTATCAGGTGGGTGGAAGTTTGCCGCCCAATGCACCGTCTTATGTCAAGCGGCAGGCAGATGAGGTGTTGTATGACGCCTTGTTGAAGGGCGAGTTCTGCTATGTGTTCAACTCGCGGCAGATGGGGAAGTCAAGCCTGCGAGTACAAACAATGCAACGCCTGCGATCGCAAGGTGTGTGCTGCTGCGTGATCGACATTACTGCAATCGGCACTCAGCAAGTCAGCAGTGAACAGTGGTACGCCTCAATTGCCGCCTCTGTGATGAGCAGCGCTGGGCTGTCGATTAAATTGGCAGCATGGTGGCGCGATCGCGCTCATATTACGGCTGTGAACCGATTGGCAGAATTCTTTAGAACCGTTTTGCTAGAACAGATCCCAGGAAATATTGTCATTTTCATTGATGAAATTGACAGCGTTTTGAGCCTTGATTTCTCAGTGGATGATTTTTTTGCCCTGATTCGAGCGTGCTACGACCATCGCTTTGAGTATCCAGCATTTGAGCGACTGAACTTTGCGCTACTTGGCGTGGCTACTCCAGCAGATCTGATCACTGATAAAACTCGAACACCATTTAATATCGGTCATGCGATCGAACTGGGTGGATTGCAGTTTGCAGATGCTCTGCCGCTCTTACCGGGGTTAGCAAAGACCGTTCGCAATCCTAAAATGGTGCTGCGTCACATCTTAACCTGGACGGGCGGACAGCCGTTTCTGACCCAAAAACTGTGTCAACTGGTGGTCGAAGCGATGAGGGAACGCGACCTTCTAGACGGCGCTGCGTGCTCCTGCCAACGGGCTCTGTCTCCAGCGGAACTCGAACAGCTTTTCCGCATTCGCCTGATCGAAAATTGGGAGGCCCAAGATGAGCCGGAGCATTTACGAACGATTCGCGATCGCATTCTCACCAACGAACTCCGCGCTGGAGGTTTGCTGGGACTCTACCAGCAGATCTTGCTGAGTCAAACGGCGCTAGAGAGCGAGGCAGTTCTAGTGCACCACAGTGATGTGGCAAGTAGCACTGAGGGCAATGTCGGAACCAATGGTAGCCGCGAACAGATGGAGTTAATCTTGTCAGGACTCGTTGAAAAACACAACGGACATCTGCAAGTCAAAAATTTGGTCTATGCGGCGGTCTTTAATTTGGAGTGGGTCGAGCAGCAGTTGGCTCGATTGCGTCCCTATGCTGAATCCCTAACCAACTGGCTGCATTCGTCAGGCGACGATGACTCCCGTCTGCTGAGAGGAAAAGCTCTGATTGATGCTCAGGCTTGGTCAATTGGCAAAAGTTTGAGCGATCAAGATTATCGATTTTTAGCTGCAAGTCAAAGGTTTGATCAGCGCGAGATGCAGCGTGATTTAGAAGCCGCTCGCACTCAAGAAATTGAAGCTAGGCTCGACATAGAACGAAAAAGCACAAAACGTCAGCGCCTTTTGCTGGCAGGCATGACTTTGAAATTAGTTGTCGCGATCGTCATGGGATCTCTAGCCTATGGGCAGTATCGCCATGCCGCCCGCAATGAAATTCGGGCAATCACCAGCACGTCTGAGGCCCTTTATAGCGTGGGTAAAGGACTTGATGCGCTAGTGATGGCGTTGCGTGCCCAACAACGACTCGTCCGTTTGGGCATTGCTGACCCTACGATTCACTTGCAAGTCGAACGGGCGCTGGGTCAAGCCGTCTATTCTGCGGCAGAAGCAAATCGGCTAACTGGGCATCAAAGCGACGTGCGCTGCGTTAGCATCAGCCCAAACAGTGAATTTATGCTCACCTGTAGCACTGATAGAACGGCGAAGTTGTGGCGGCATGACGGTTCGCGAGTTGCTACTTTGAGACATCCGGCGAGCGTGTTCACGGCAGTTTTTAGTCCCGATGGCGCGATCGCAACGGCAGGGGCAGACAATACAATTCGGCTTTGGACGCACGATGGTTGGATCATTCGTGCCATGACCGGACACACTGCGCCGATTAACGGACTCGCCTTTAGCCCAAACGGTCAACTGCTGGCGTCAGCGAGTCAAGACAACACCATCAAATTGTGGAGCCGTGACGGGCGGTTGCTCAAGACCTTAACCGGACATCAAACGGCCGTGCAGAGTGTTGGCTTCAGCCCGAACGGGCAGGAGTTAATTTCGGGCAGCCTAGACGGAACAATTAAACATTGGAACCGAGCCGGATTGATTCGCACTCTAGACGGACATCGCGATGGCGTCATGAGCGTTGCCTTTGATCCGGATGGTCAATCGTTTGTCTCTGGTGGGCTTGACGACAAGATTCGAGTGTGGAAACTAGATGGCACGCTGATCAAAAGTCTTGATGCCGATCAGCAGGGAGTGACTGCGATCGCGATTAGTTCAGGTGGAGGGACGGTTTCTGCGGCGTCTCGCAGTGGGTTAATCGCTTCGGTTGGCTTTAACAAAACTTTTAAACTGTGGCGGCGCGATGGGACATTGCTCACAACGCTCCACGGTCATGACAACATCATCTGGAGCGTGGCATTAAGTCCCGATTATCACTACGCGCTCACCGGAAGCTTGGATCAAACCGGGCGAGTGTGGCGATTAAATAATGGACTGCTAACGCGCATAGAAGGACACCAAGCTCCCGTCCATTCGGTCAGTTTTAGTGCCGATGGGCAACAGTTGCTCAGCGCCAGTCAAGATAAAACGGTCAAGGTTTGGACGCAGAGCGGAGTTTTATTAAAGACAATTCGAGACGAACAGCGTTGGGTGACCGAGGCAAAGGCGAGCCCAGATGGACGAGAGCTTGTGTTGGTTGAATCTGATCAAGACATTCAGCTAAGAGGCCGAGACGGAGCGCTGATTAAAACGCTGTCTGAACCGGGAGAAGCGATTTATAGCTTGCAGTTCAGCCCGATGGGAGACTGGTTTGTGACGGGCGGAATCCAGAAGGTGCTGCGGCTACGAGGGCGCGATGGCACCTTGGTCAAAACTTTAGCGGGACACACAGATTCAATCTGGAAAGTTGCCGTCAGCCCAGATGGGCAAATGGTAGCCTCTGCCAGTCTAGATGGCACAGCGAAGCTTTGGCGCGTCAAAGATGGGGCGCTGTTGGCAACCTTAGCTCAGCATCAAGCCGATGTGCGTGCCGTGGCGTTTAATCCGAGTGTTGCAGCCTTGCCCAACGGTCAGGGGGCTGTGGCGACGGGCGGTTCTGATCAGACGGTAAAGTTGTGGACGCTGGACGGCAAATTACTTAGAACGCTCCAGGGTCATCAGGGGATGGTGTATGAAGTCAAATTTAGCCCAGATGGACAACTCATTGCATCTGCTAGTGCCGATAAGACAATCAAATTGTGGAAGTTAGATGGAACGCTATTGAGAACACTAAGCGGGCACACAGATACGATTCGAGGAATCGACTTTAGTCCAGATGGTAAACTTTTAGCATCTGCCAGTGCAGATAAAACTATTATTTTGTGGAACTTACAGCAAATCCTGTCTCTCGCTCCGATGACAGCCGCGTGTGATTGGGTACGAGATTATCTGAGGACTAATCCCAGCGTTGACGGTAGCGATTGGCTCAGCCAAGCTCCTGAGGATCGTACCTTGTGTGACAAACCGTAATTATTAATCGCGCTGTTATATCAATCGTTTAACTGTAATGCTTAACCATAGACCGATGTGTTTACCAACATTGACTAATGTGTTAGTGAACACACTACTAATGTAAGAATGAACACATTTTAAGCTATCTCAGATCTTGCACCATTCCTAATAAGCCAGCATTGGTCGTGATTTGAGAACAATCTCAAACTGGTATCGTGCAGCAATATGAGTTGTTCTTCGGAGATGTCGAAGAAACTGGAACCACAGCACAGAAGCAAACAAAATGGACAGAGTGAGATCGCTAGCAATCTTCCAATCGAGTTGAGGCAGTAAAGTGCTTTGATGAATCCAATGGACAAGGAGATAAGCAATCAGAACCAGAATCAACCAGCGATAGACTCCTCGCTTTGTGGATTGTCCAAAGCGATGTAACCCAAAGCGATGCTTAATCGTTTTGAAGAAGGCTTCAATTGCCCAGCGCTTGCGACCTAAGCGCACGAGATAGACACCAGAGTAAGGATAGGTGGAGACAACAAAGCGCAGTTCTCGCTTGCCATCGGCTTGTTTGAGCCAGAACCAAGAGACAGTCAGTGCAAAGGCCATTCCTTCGAGTTTGATTTGCGCTCCCCGCTTGCCGTGGCGGTAAAGCTGTTTGAGGTTGCTGCCATCTTGCAATTTTCGATTCCAACGCATCCCGACTACCGCTCGCCAACCTCGGTTGTGAACGGCTTGGAGAAACTCAATTGTGCCAAACTCAGTGTCGGCAAGCACAATCACAGGCGCACCCGCCGCCAAGCGAGGGGACACACTCGCCAGAAGCTTACAGGCTAATTGCGCGGGACTCGCTTGCCCCTTGCCTCTCCAGACCCGAAAGCTCCAAGGAATGCGCCAATTGCCATAGTTGAGATACAACACGACCAAATGCAGTCCGCGCTTGCCGTTGAGCATTCGCACCCATGGGTCAGGCGCATCTGGATTCTCGGTCGGGGTACTTAGATGCAAAAACTTGCCGCATTTCTCTAATGTTGTCAGGTCTATCAGCACTCGGATTGGCAGGTCTGGGCGTGGAGGATGCTGCCTCAGTTGGTCAAACGCAGCCTTGCGGGTGGCGCGAATCACGCTGCGCGTAGACCACGAGTAGTGGTTCAAAAATCGACTCAGCGAACTAGCAGATTTTACTTGGGTGTGTTGGGGCATGGGATGTCCCAGGGCTTCGAGGAATAAGCCAAACAGCGCATTCAGACTGTCTTTCTGATAAGTGCTAGGTATCAAGCAAAGGAGGCTATACACTAGCGATTGGGCGGGTACAACGATGGTTTCCATAACCGTCCATTTATTTTTCTACGCCCTTTCTTTCAGATTTTGATGCGTTTGGCAACCCCTATTGAGAATGGTGCAAGATCTCAGCTATCTCTTTCTCAGTCTAAAATTTCTCAATCTGAAACGCAGTGATGATTGTTCTGGCACACACTCGCCATTCCCCATACTCCTGACAGATTGCGATCGCGAGGTAATTGCTGATAATTACCGAATTCACTCGCGAGTTAACTTTTATGACCGTTGCTAACTCAGTTAAACTCCAATCGCCGTTGACAGCGGAAGAACTGCAAAAACTGAATGCCTACTGGCGCGCCGCTAATTATTTGTCAGTTGGACAAATTTATTTGCGGGATAATCCGCTCCTCAAGCAACCGTTAACGCTAGAGCAGGTCAAACCTAGATTGCTCGGACACTGGGGCACAACGCCTGGCTTGAATTTCATTTACGTGCATTTCAACCGATTGATCAAACGCTATGACCTCAACACGATTTATGTTTGTGGTCCTGGACATGGCGGACCGGGAATGGTCGCGAACACCTACCTAGAAGGAAGCTACAGCGAACGCTACAACCGCATTACGCAAGACGAGGAAGGGATGAAACAACTGTTTTTACAGTTCTCTTATCCCGGTGGAATTCCGAGCCATGCAGCTCCCGAAACGCCCGGTTCGATTCATGAAGGCGGAGAACTCGGCTACTCGTTGGCTCATGCTTATGGTGCAGCGTTTGATAATCCTGACTTATTGGTTTGCTGTGTCATCGGCGACGGGGAAGCCGAAACTGGAGCGTTGGCAACAAGCTGGCACTCGAATAAATTTATCAATCCTGCACGAGATGGAGCGGTGCTGCCAATTCTGCATTTAAATGGATACAAAATTGCAAATCCAACGGTTCTTGCCCGCATGAGCGATCAGGAACTTGAAAGTTTATTTGTTGGCTATGGATATAAACCTTACTTTGTAGAAGGTGATGATCCAGAAACGATGCATCAACTCATGGCGGGAACGCTAGATCAAATCGTAGCTGAGATTGGAAGCATTCAGCGAGAAGCAAGAACGCATGGATTCAAAGAACGACCGCAGTATCCCATGATCGTTCTAAGAACGCCGAAAGGGTGGACAGGCCCGAAAGAAGTAGACGGCTTGCCGATTGAAAACACGTTCCGCGCTCACCAAGTTCCATTAGACAAATTGGGCAGCAAACCAGATCATCTGCGAATGCTAGAAGCGTGGATGAAGAGCTACAAGCCAGAAGAATTATTTGATGACACGGGGAGACTCAAACCAGAACTAGCGGAACTTGCCCCATCTGGCGATCGCAGGATGGGAGCTAATCCTCATGCGAACGGAGGCGTGTTGCTGAAAGATTTGCACCTACCCGATTTTCGCAACTATGCGGTAGATGTGTCTGATTGGGGAACGGTGGAGGCAGAATCGACTCGCATTCTCGGTCAGTTTCTGCGCGATGTGATGAAACTGAACATGGACAACCGCAACTTCCGCGTCATGTCTCCTGACGAGAACAACTCTAACCGCCTTAATGCCATTCTAGAAGTGACCGATCGCGTCTTTACCGGAGACATCTTACCGATCGACGATCATATTTCTACCGATGGCCGTGTCATGGAAGTCTTGAGCGAACACCTCTGCCAAGGTTGGTTAGAAGGCTACTTGCTGACGGGACGACACGGATTTTTCTCTTGCTATGAAGCGTTTATCCACATTGTCGATTCGATGTTTAATCAACACGCGAAGTGGCTGCAAGCGTGTAACGATATTTCGTGGAGACTGCCGATCGGATCGCTCAATTATTTGCTAACTTCGCATGTGTGGCGGCAAGATCACAACGGTTTTACTCATCAAGATCCAGGCTTCATAGACATTGTGCTCAATAAAAAAGCCAGCGTGGTGCGCGTGTATCTACCACCGGATGCTAATACATTATTATCGGTAGCCGATCACTGTTTGCGCAGCCGTCAATATGTCAATGTGATTGTGGCGGGTAAACAACCAGAATTGCAGTGGCTGGATATGGATGCAGCCATCAAACACTGCACCGCCGGACTTGGCATCTGGGAATGGGCAAGCAACGATGATGATCAAGAACCTGATGTCGTGATGGCATGTGCTGGAGATGTGCCGACCTTAGAAACCCTAGCCGCCGTAGATTTCTTGCGATCGCACTACCCCGACCTAAAAATCCGCGTGGTCAATGTGGTCGATCTGATGACGCTACAGCCGCAAAGCGAGCATCCGCATGGATTAAGCGATCGCGATTTTGATTCTATTTTTACGGTCGATAAGCCGATTATTTTCGCGTTCCACGGCTACCCCTATCTGATTCATCGGCTTATGTACCGCCGCACGAATCATAAGAATTTGCACGTGCGCGGATACAAAGAGGAAGGAACCACGACAACGCCATTTGATATGGTGGTGGTCAACGACCTCGATCGATTCCATTTAGCGAATGATGTGATTGACCGAGTGCCAAAACTTAGAAACACAGGCGCATATACTAAACAGTTGATTCGAGATAAGCTGATCGATCATCAACACTACATTGTTGAACATGGTGAAGATATGCCAGAGGTTCGAGACTGGAAATGGCAGTACTATAGTGGTTCTGCTGTAGAAAAAGAGACAGGGAAAACAAGAGTTCAACAGTCGAGCAGCACGGATTCAACGATCGTCGGGGATGATTCGGCTGCCCGATCGTCGCGGTAAATTTACCAAATGGAGGGCGCGATCGCGCCCTCTATCCAACTTGCTCCACTCTGCAATCTCAATCTTCTAATTCCAGTCACTTAACTATTCAAGACATCCACAACCTGTTCAAACTTCATGTTTTATAATCTTCATGCCTCTTAAACTTTATTTTCTTCGCCACGGACAAACAGAGTTCAGCAGAGCAAATCTTTACTGCGGCTCTCTCGATCCGGACTTGACAGAATCCGGTACGCAAATGGCACAAGCCTTTGCAGATCACTATCGCACGTTTACTTGGGATGCCGTTTATGTGAGTCCGAGAAAACGCACGATCGCCACGGCAAAGCCACTGTGCGATGCAATCCAAACTGAGATGCACTTGAGAGAGGGCTTAATTGAACTTAACTACGGTAAATGGGAAGGTGAAACCGTACAAACTGTGCAAAAGACCTATCATGATGACTATGTAAAATGGTTGGCAGAACCCGCTTGGAACCCGCCTACTGGAGGAGAAACAGCGGTTGAGGCGGCGAGTCGATCTGCTCTGGTGATTACCGAAATCCAGCAGCACCACTCGACGGGCAACGTGCTGATTGTGGCGCACAAAGGAACAATTCGGATCATATTGTGTAATTTGCTGGGCATTGATTTAGGCAGATTTCGCGATCGCATTGCCGCTCCGGTAGCATCGGTGAGCGTCGTTAAATTTGATGAACATGGCCCATTACTCGAACAGTTGGGCAACCGCGACCATCTCAGCGAAGCACTGCAAAATTTGCCAGGAACTTAGGTCACATTAAAATAGGCAATTATCAGAGCCATGAAAATTTTAGTACTGAATGCAGGCTCAAGCAGTCAGAAGAGTGCGCTCTACGATTTGTCTGAGGAGGCATCAGATCGCCCGCTACAGCCCCTTTGGGAGGCAAAAATCGATTGGACGCATCGTGAGGGCGTCGCCGAAATCGAGGTAAAGACCAACAGCAGCAAAATTCACGAAGAACGTTCAGCATCAGATCGAATCGATACGCTGTCCCATCTGCTGGAAACGTTAACTAGTGGTGATACTCAGGTTATTCAAAACCTATCGGATATTGAAGCGATCGGGCACCGTGTCGTGCATGGCGGACAGGACTATCGAGAAAGCGTCCTGATCACACCCGAGGTCAGAAGCGCGATCGATCGTCTATCTACCTTTGCGCCGTCTCACAACCCTGCAAATTTAGAAGGCATTGAAGCGATGGAACAGTTGCTCGGAACCGTTCCTCAAGTCGCTGTTTTTGATACCGCATTTCATGCCCAGCTACCTTTATCAAGTGCAGTCTATCCGATTCCTTACTCATGGTTTGAGAAGGGCATCCGTAGGTATGGCTTTCACGGCATTAGCCATCAATATTGTGCGAACCGAGCGGCTCAACTGTTAAACCAAGATCTAAGAGAATTGCGGCTGATCACCTGTCACTTGGGCAATGGGTGTTCTCTAGCGGCAATTCAGAAGGGGCGGAGTATTGATACGACAATGGGATTCACCCCGCTCGATGGCTTGATGATGGGCAGCCGTTCTGGCTCGGTTGACCCTGGAATCTTGATCCATCTGATGCGGGAGAAACAATACTCTCCTGATGACCTGGATCATCTTTTAAATGAAGATTCTGGGCTGAAAGGAGTGTCTGGCATTTCATCAGATATGCGGCAAGTTCTAGCGGCAATCGCCGCAGAACATTCTTCTAAAGAGAGCGACGCCACCCATTCGCAAGCAAAATTAGCATTTGAAATCTATATCCATCGCTTGCGATCGGGAATCGGTTCGATGATGGCATCGCTACAGGGAGTTGATACCTTAGTATTTACAGGGGGAGTTGGTGAAAACAGTGCTGATGTGCGATCGCAGACCTGTGAAGCCTTCCGCTTTTTAGGATTAGAATTAGACACTCAGAAAAATGCAAACCATCCTGTAGATCAAGATATTGCAACACCAGCATCAACGGTACGAGTGCTGGTGATTCACACCGAAGAAGACTGGGCGATCGCTCAAGAGACCCAACGCATCGTTTGCAAACGGTGAACCTTGCTCAACTCGTCGAGAAGGTCAGGACACTTGCTTCAGCACAGTGCCCAATAAGTCAATCATCTGATCAATGTGCTGCTTTTCTAGAATGAGTGGGGGCGAGAGCGCAATGATATCGCCTGTCGTCCGAATCAATAACCCTTGCTCAAAACAACGCACCATACAGTCGTAGGCGCGTACTGAAGGCTGTCCAGCGATCGATTCCAATTCAATTCCCGCCACAAGCCCTAAATTCCGAACATCAATGACATGGGGCACTCCCTTTAGGGAATGCACCGCATCCTCCCAGTAGGGCGCTAGTGTGTTTGCCCGCTCAAATAACCCTTCTTCTTCGTAAATATCTAACGTTGCTTGCGCCGCTGCACACGCTAATGGATGCCCCGAATAGGTGTAGCCATGAAATAGCTCAATCATCTGTTCTGAGCCTTGCATAAAGGCGTTGTAAATGCCCTCGCGCGCAAACACGGCTCCCATTGGTACAGTTGCATTGGTAATGCCTTTTGCTGCCGTCACCAAGTCCGGCATCACCCCAAAATAGTCAGTCGCAAATGCTGTTCCTAACCGTCCAAATCCAGTAATAACTTCATCGAAAATCAGCAGAATGCCGTATTTCGTGCAGAGCGATCGCAGCCGCTCTAAATATCCCACTGGCGGAATTAACACACCTGTTGATCCGGCAACGGGTTCAACAATCACAGCGGCAATGGTAGAAGGATCATGGAGCACCACAATGCGCTCTAACTCATCTGCAAGATGAGCACCCCAGCTAGGCTGACCTTTGCTAAACGCATTCTGCTCCAAATTGTGCGTGTGGGGTAGATGATCGACACCCGGCAGCATACTGCCAAAAAATTTGCGATTAGGAGCAATGCCTCCCACCGAAATTCCGCCAAACCCGACGCCATGATATCCCCGCTCTCGCCCAATCAGTCGCGTGCGGCTGGCGTCTCCTCGGACTCGATGATAGGCCAGCGCAATTTTAAGCGCTGTGTCAACTGACTCAGAGCCAGAATTGGTAAAAAACACATGATTGAGATCTCCTGGGAGCATTTGCGCTAGCCGTTCTGCCAACGCAAAGGGACCCGGATGTCCCATCTGAAAGGTTGGGGCGAAATCGAGCGTCGCGGCTTGCTGCGCGATCGCGCGTGCAATTTTGTCGCGGCAGTGCCCTGCGTTGACGCACCAGAGTCCTGCCGTTCCGTCTAGCACCTGCCGACCGTCTACAGTGGTGTAGTACATGCCTTTTGCCGATGCCATCAGCCGGGGCTTCGCCTTAAACTGCCGGTTGGCAGTAAAGGGCATCCAGAAAGCCTCTAAGCTCTCTGGCAATGAAAACGATTGTGCAAGGTCTTGCATGGCAGATCACTTCAGACATAGCGATACGTTCCACCATACCGTAAATGGAGGTGCGTTCTCTTGCGTCAGCCTGTGCTAGTCACAGATCAGGGGTAGCCCATCAAAAGCAGATTTTTTCTGGGTACAAGATATGGGCACAGCAGAGTGATTGCTCGGGTGCAAGCCTATGCGCGATCGCAAACTAGCCTGCGGCTTTCTTCCGAGTTCTACTGGCGGCTGTTTTAGCGGCAGCGGGTTTTTTAGCGGCGGGTGCTTTAGCGGCAGCGGGTTTTTTAGCGGCAGCGGCGGCTTTAGGCGCAGCTTTGCCTCGCTTGGCAGGAGTTTTAGCAGGAGCCTCTGCTTCTGCTTCAGGCTCTTTTTCCATAGCCGCGTCAGACATGCCATTTTGCAGAGCTTCTGCGGGCAAATTTAGAGTTCTGCGGCGTCTGCGAGTCTTGGTTTTGCCACCCCCATCGTCTTTCCGCGCCGAAGACAGATAGTACTTCAACGTAGATGGGCTGATTTCTACACCTGTTTTCGATAGCATTTGCGAAACTTCGGTGTAGCTGTATCCGCGATCGAGTGCCACTGTGATCTGATCTTTGAGCAAGTTAATCGCTTCTCGGAGTGACCAAATCTCTTTTGGCTTTTCGGGTAAGTCTTGCAGAGAGGTAGAGGCTTGGCTGATAGCGTTCTTTGAAACTAACGTTGATGTCGGTGATCTTCTTTTGGTTGCTGCCATTGTTTTGTTCCTTGTTGCTGGGTAAGGTTGATAACTTTGCGCGATATTTACCTCAACTGTGGAGTTTTCGGTTGCTTCGCAGTTCCCTGTTCGGGGTAATTGCAGATGCAAACGAACTGCAAACATGACGTTACTCGCTGAGGTGGATTGTTGAATTTCTGCTCTCAAGAGTTGTTTGCGACTCTACGAAGTTTGCGATTTGTATCGCATTGCTGTTATCGCTGTAATTATAGAGACATTTTCTAATTTAGCACCAAAATTTAAGAAATTGATGTCTAAATTTGTCTATATTGCCGTTGTGATTACTTCGATGTTGGTATTGACGAGTCGGAGTGAGGCGTATGTTATCGCTTCTTAGCCAATGATCGCTGCCCTGATCGCGCTGCTTATTCCCGATGGGTTAGCGGTTGTGATCAGGCGAATTGTTGCAGCAACGCGATCAGTAACGGAGCTAAGATCAGCGCGGGTAAAAAGGACGCAATGCTAAGCTGAGTGACTTCGAGCAGGTTTAGACCTAAGCCGATGATCATAAGTCCGCCAACGCCAGACGTAAGCAAGACGGGCGGTGCGGTGGCTGGATCGGGCAGAGATTGAGCGAAGATGCCAGCCGCGATCGACAGTCCGCCTTGGTAGATCAAAATGATGAGGCTAGAGCAGGCAACGCCGATGCCGTAACTGCTGCTTAGTGCGATCGCAGCAAAGCCATCCATCGCTGATTTGATCGATAGCACGGTGTTATTTCCTGCTAAGCCATTATTAAGGCTGCCAAGAATGGCCATCGGTCCGACACAAAACAGAAGGCTTGCGGCGACAAATCCTTCGGTAAAATTGCCGCCTCCTTTAAACAGTTGACGGAGCCAATTGCCTAACGTCTGTAGGTGGGTTTCGATCTGCCACCATTCACCTAAAAGTCCACCGATTACTATGGTGATCAGTCCAAGAATAATTCCGTCAATGTGGGCGGCTTGCACTTTGAGCAAACTTCCAGCCATGGTGACGCCTAAAAATAGGGTGAGTAGTCCGAGACCTTGGGTGATGATGCGCTGCATTCTGCGGGGCAATGCGTCTTGGAGTAGAAGTCCTAGAAAGGTGCCGAGCAGGACGGTGACGATGTTAATCCAGGTTCCACTGGTTTTGTCCCATAGGCTCAACGTTGCGGGGTAAATCAGCCACAGTGGGGGTAAAGACATGAATGAGGATTAGAGGATGGTGAAGTGGTTAATTGGCTGGCTCTAGTCTTTGCTTGGCAGCAGGCCTTTGGGACGCATCATATCAAAGATAAGGTTGCCTCACCGGAACGACGTGTAGTGGCTAATTTGTTAGTGGTGTGTCGGGTTCAAATTTAATGAGGAATAAAAAATCTGTGTTCGTTTCATCCCTCATAAATTTATGCAGTAATACTTTAGTCTAGCGATCGCGGTTTCTCAGCGATCCAGCATTTTATTTTCTGCACTCTTTCAATAGAAAGAATAATTGGCTGGGTAGATCCACTCCCTCGATAGAGAGATCTACCCGCTCTCTCCTGTATAAGTTTTGATAAGTCAGCAGTCTACTGTTTAGGTCAACGAATGCGATCTCAATGGGCTTGCTAAATCACTAGGGAATGGAAAGGATGAGTACAGGAATGATTTCAAAGCCCAAGTTTAGCCAAGACCAATCGGTGCGCTTTATTGGCGGTAAGGGCAAGGTGAAAGGATTGAATTCGGAGCCGGGTGGCTGGTTGTATATGGTTGAGATGGAGATGGGCCCTGAGCCGGAGATGGGCAGGATTGGGTATGAGACAACAGTTGTGCTGTCTGAGGTGGATTTATTGGCGTAGAGGGCGGCAAACGCTACTGTGACGGCTTGAGTTTGGTTATGGTCATGATCAGCCTCTAGGGGCTGTTTTCTTTTGTCCTAAAAGCAAAACGGATGAAAGATAGAGTGCTCTCATCCGTTATTAATCGGGTTCATAAATTCAATGGGTCGATTGTTTCTTAAAAATCAGCGGCTACGAAACTTTGCTGATGGGAAGGTACAGAACGTGAGGCTTGCGCTGATTGACAGGTTCGGGGCTACCCAAAACTCGCTTCTGAGCTTCTAACCAAATTACAACTTTAGAACTACTAGGGTAATACTGCTGCACAAACTTAATAAAATCATCAATCGTGCAAGGCTTGCCATACCCTCCCATGTATTGATGGAACTGTTCGTGTACTTCACACGTAAGTGTAATTAAATTGTTCTCGATATCTGCAAGATAAGGATAGGCGCTGCGAGAATATAAATGATGGGCAGCGATTTTAAGAGCATTTACTCTGTTTGGCTTCTCTCCTGTAACTTGGCATGTCTTGCGATCGCGCCTCTTTGCTTTATCCATTGCTTTCTGAATTCCCTTATCTCGGTCAACAATCTGACCGACAATATCTTTAACTTGCGGTTGAATCACTTCGCCCACATCCGTACACCACTCCTGACGGTTCTTCTTTGTTAGGGACGTCCCTAAGGTTTGGGACAACTTGACAATGCCTGACAGCGAATAGTGCAAGCCGCCTTCATCAATGAATTCGTCGTAATCTTGACCTTGAATAAGCGGTCGCTCGGCACGTTGTGCAGTCTCAGACATTTTGCTGAGGTAACTAGGCTTAGTTCCAAAGATGGCAACTACATCAGATTTTGAGATGAAAAAAATATCGTTTCGTTTAACCAGTGAGGAACAGTTATCTAGAATCTTTTTCCTAACGAATGCTCTACGAACTTCGCGCTTGGTATGCGAGAACCACTCTTTGATTACATCCCAAAAACCTGGCTTTCGCGTTGCATCCAAATAACGAGCAATTGTGTAAGCTCCCGATGTGGTGTACTCGCGCAATCCATTTCCAGCGACAACTTTGTAGTCTTTTCCTTCAAGCAGTTCCCATTCATCGTCTGGAATGGCATCAAAAAATTGTTCAATCGTAATCAGATCTTGAGAGCTAATCTTTAGGGTGTTGACTAGTTCTTTGGATGTAATATAATGCTCTGCCATTCTTAAAATCTCTCAGTCAAACTTTTGTAGAAAATAGTCAAACGGTTAAAAACTTCGGCATTCCCTGTTTCACTGTTATCGGGGTGGTAGATCTTGCTTAATGATCGGTAAGCAGATTTCACATCTTCTGTTGAAGCAGTTTTACGATCGAGTCCAAATGCTCGCCAAGGCAAATCATATTTAAAGATATTGATGCCGTTGATGCATCCCGCGCCTGTTTCGTTGTCTTCCTCAGGTAAAACTCCAACGAACTTGCGATACAAGGCTTCCCAGCCGTCTTTTTTGCCAAGCTCAAGCTTGCCCATGCCACTGGTCGCCATCTGGAAAGAGCTAGATTTCTTCAAAGCTGTTGTGTCTTGCTCACCGAAGTGGTCATAGACTGCTGCTTTAAGTTGAGCGAGCGTTAAGGGCTTGATTTTTCCAGGTTTGGGTAGTTTCGGCTTCTTCTTATAATTCTCAATAACAAATTGAGCGAAGTCTTCAAGAATAGCTGAATCTACACCTTGTTCTGAAATACGAGAAATTTCATTCTGTATCAGGTCGTTGAGCAGCACTTTAGTTTTGCTTGGTTGATCGCTTTTGGGTTTCTTAGAGGCTGATGTTTTGTTTTTAGTAGAAGTTTCTGCCATGATGCAAACCTCTGTGATGGATGACTGAATGCCGTAGCACTCGAATTTAGACTTTTCTGCGTTCTGAGTCTTTAGCAGATAAAGAGTCGTATGGAATGAAGCGAAATGTCGTGTCGAAAGTCTAGTACTCGGAGAATACCCTAGCTTAGACAGGGACTAACGTAAAAAAATTACGAACCTATATTCAGTAGGGTAAGAATTACTAGCTTGCTGGCAATGCACAGGTTTTGACTTGCTTTTGACAGTTTCAGCATTACAAAGCTGCCCTACAAACCAAGATACAAACTTTAAACAGGAAGTGCCGTATCAGTACGATGAATTCAACACTGATAGGCGTAAAGTTGCTATAAAGAATAGATTTAAGTATCAATTACAAATCAGCTTTGCGTAATTACACACAAAATTTTAGCGTTAACGATGCTGATTCTCAATCCACTGAAATAGTCCTAATGTACTTGTGGTTGCAACGAAGTTTCCAGCAATCCCATTCATATTTGCGATCGCGACAAGAACATCAAGCGATCGAATGATGCGCGCCGGATCGTAGATCGCCACTCCTTGAGGTTGCGCGATCGCTTTAGACAGCAATAACCCTAGCGTTGCTCCGCCGCCCAAAATCGTAACCAACATTCCAATCAGTCCAGTAATAACGCCGACTCGCAGCACTTGTAGCACTTCCGCTTTCTTAGGATGCACATTCGCGTTCGGATTGCGTAATCGTCGCGCAAATCGCGTCAATCGAAAAGCAAAATAGAGATTTGCAAGCAGCACCACTACCCCACAGGCCGCCCAAAAAATACCAATTCCTAACCCTGGCGTTACTCCTTCCGTTGGAACCCCGCCCGGAACACCTGGAACAGTCGTCTGGCTCACCTGTTGGCTAAAACTTCTGCCCGTGATTGCAAATACTAAGGTCAGGGCAGCAGCAGCCGTTAAAATGAACTGGAGGCAAAAGCTCGCCAGTCCAGCCCATCGAAGAACAGTAGCAATCCGATCGAGTTTGTGTTGGTTGAGGCTAGTTGGGGTTTGGGTTTGCATGAGAACGAAGGGCCACCGGACGACAGAATCTGAACGATTGCCTTTCACAGTAGCTCCAGATCAACTTTGTCAACACGACCGCAAGTAGCAAATTTTAAGTAGCGAATTTTGGTAAACCCATCACTCAGGGCATCACCCATTCGATTCCCAGTTCCCAACAGTTCTAGGAAATCACATCCGGCGGAAGAAAAAGAGAATTGACGAATTCCAAACCAGACGTTTCAAAAAACTCGATGGTCAGATTGCCAACGGCTTGAGTTGTAAACCAATCTACTCCACCGCTAATTGTTGCACCCAAAATCGGAACCGTAACCGCGAATGACCGTTGCAGCAGTTTTTCAGTCATTTTTCTGCCAGACACTTTGCACAGCAGTTCGGCTAAATATTTAGGAGCCTCTTTTGTTGCAACCTGAATTGACGACGTTTTAAGGACATCTACTGCGTTAAATGCAGAGTGTTTCATCATATTGGAGGCTTCGTTCATTGCAAATTCCTTCAGTTCATTTAACGAACCGTTGGCAAGCAGGAGAAAAACGGCGGTTTTGAGGTCAGTATTGTAAGGCGTATACCCATAAACGGATGCGATCGCTTTAATCATAAAATCCTGCGTCTTCCACGTTCTCACGAGATCTAGGGGCAACGTGAACGGCAACGCACCAGTTCCCATTAAGCCTGTTGCAGCGCCTAACCAACCGTTATTAAACGCTTGCTCCTCAACAATCTTTTGGGCAATTTCTTTGCGATCGAGGTGAGAATAGCTGACGCGAAGATTCTCAACGTAGGCTTCAATCGCCTGAGCATCAGAAACTAAAACCCAATCAACAAAAAATTCAAACGTCTTTTCTGCTAAGTTGAGGGATACAACATTCATAAAAATCTGCTCACAAAAATTTATAAACTGAACTTCAGTTCTCTGCATTCTAAATGATTTGCGATTCAGCCCGATTAAGGTTTTTCTAAATGAATAACTGAACGGTTAGAGATCTGCTGCGGGCTACGCTTGACCAAACGGTAACCTCACTGTAAACGTTGTCCTGCCGTCTCCACTATCAACCTGAATCTCTCCATTGAGGCATTCGACCAAGCGTTTAACCAGGGCGAGTCCTAGCCCTGTGCCACCTTGCTTCCACGGGTCAGCTTTCGGCACTCGGTAGAAGCGATCGAAGACCCGGGACAATTCTGCCTTAGGAATCTCAACGCCCGAATTGCACACCGTAATTTCAAATTCTGGATCTACCGCGTCTGCCGTCACCAAAATTTCTCCTTCAGGAGGTGTGTATTTGCAGGCGTTATTCACCAGCTCTACAATCACCCGTTCTAAACTAGAGCGATCGCACTCAACCTCTAGTAGCTCTTCATCGACTCGAACGGTTAACGCCTGCGATCGCGCCTCGGTGCGCTTGTAGAACGGTTCGATTAGCTCTGGAAGCCAGCTTTGTAAATCAAGTCGCTCAGGGCGCAGCACTTGCCCCCCCACTTCTAAACGCTGTAAGTCGAGCAAATCATTGATCAGTTCTGTTTCGCGCGTGCATTCGTTGTCGAGAATTTGTAAATAGTGATCGCGCTGAGTCTCCGTTCCCACCATTTTGAGGAGTTGAATGGCCATTTTCATGTTGGTCAAGGGCGTCCGCAACTCGTGAGACACCGTACTCAAAAAGTCGTCTTTGAGTTGGCTCATCTGATGCAGTTCATCAATTTGCTGATCTAAACTCGCCTCGATCTTTTTGCGATCGCTAATGTCTTCGAGCAAAATGAGAATGCCATCTAATTGAAAATCGCTCTCCGTTTTCTCAAACGAACGAGACTGATAGGATAACGGCTCTAGCTGCAAACGGTACCAGCGCGCGCCGAGCAACTGCTCTTTCGGTCGAGCAGGATGTTCAGATTGCAATGCGGCTAAGGCGTCTTGCCACTCACTTTTGCTCAACCAGTGGGGCACTAGCTCAAATTCTAATCGACTGCCGATCTCGAGTTTCAGCAGATTGGTGGCGGTAGGATTGCAAAACCAAACCAGCCCATCGAAATCAGCGGCAGCAAGCCCCATTGAAAGACTGCGTGCGATCGCAGCTTGGGTCGATTGCGATCGCCCAAATCGCTCAGCAAGGGCAGCTAGCTGAATCACGCGTTGCATTGAGGCAAGCGAGTTGGGCGGCAGCGACTGCGGCTCCCTAAACGTGGTCGGGCTAATCACAAGGTCAGACTCGTAGCGTTGCCACAGTTGCCGCACCTGCTGCTGCAAAATCGAATTCATGCGCAACCGCTCGGTCAACGCGACCAATATTGTCGTTGAAACAATCAGCCCAATCGGAAACGCAACTGGAATCAGAACATTAAATTTCAGTAAGAGTAAGCTCGCTCCCCCCCAACCTAGAGAACTGCCTAGGGCAATTAACGCTTGAATCTCCGACCGCCAAAAACTGAGAATCAAGCTTAGCCCTGGGCCTCCTAACAGCAGCAGCAGCCAGACAGGCTCCACAGGATGCAGCGCATTGTTTTGCAATACATTGTGAATCAGGGTGGCTTGCAGATGCACCCCGCTCGCAGGCGGATTGAGATTAAACGGAGTCCGCGCTGGATCGAGACCCGAAGCAGTTGCGCCGACCAGCACAATTTTGTTCCGAAAGGCACTATCGCCCACCAAGCCTTGCACCACGTCTGCAAAGGAATGACGATGAATGCGTTTGACCGAGCCTGCCCAATTGAGCCAAATCGGTCGGGTTAAATCTACGTGTGGAACAGGAGCTTGAGTCAGTGAGTAGCTATTGGTCGCAACTAGCCCAAAGGCAAGATTGGTTTGAAACTGAGGCTGGAGTTTTCGCACAATCCCATCCGAATCCATACTGGCTCGGATATGACCACTACCGAAAGCGGCATCTTGCAGTTGGGGTACGGGAAGCAGTGGAAACTCGCTTTGCTCGTCGGCTTGGGCCAGCACGACTCGCCTCGATCGGGCGATCGCTTGCGCTAAAATCGCGTCGTCTGGTGTTGTCTCAGAGAATAAAACATCGATCGCAATAACACCTGCTCCTGCTTTAGTTAAGCGATCGATGAGTTGAGCATAATATTTTCGCGAAAACGGAAATTGCTCTAACCGTTTAACGCTAGCATCATCGATCGCGACTAGCACCAAGCGATCATCCCAGGCAACTTCACCCCGCGCCTGAAATAGGGCCGTGTACGCCAGCTGTTCAGCAGGTTTCACCACTCCTAACTCTAGTAAGGCGGCGATCGTGATCGCCGCGATTCCACCCGGGAGTAAGCGCCATCCGAGTTCACTAAAGCGCCAGTTCATAAGTTTGTGTCTTTCCAAGCGGAGTAGTGACAACGACTTTAAGCTTCAGGAAGGAAGGAGCCAGATAGAGAACCCGGAAAAACCCATTGCGATCAACGGGTTCGGGCACTCCATCGATCGTGACTGTATTGACCGGATCAACCTGACCCACCAGACGCACATTCCGAATGCCTCCACGAGCGATTTGTCGGTCAAATCGGTATGCCAAGCCCGGATCATCTCTTAACGGTACTGGGTTTGTTGGCGCTTCACCTGAAATTGTAAAATTTTGATAGCCGCCTGGAACTCTCACTTCTACTCCTTGCGCGGTGGTGGCGACGGCTCCTTCTAGGGTTGCGATCGCGGTTTTGCCGCTCGGCCCGACGTTGAGTCCAAATTCTGTTCCTCGCACGCCACTCAGCCCTGCTGGAGTCCGAATCTCCAACTCCGATTCTCGGTTGGTAAACCTGCGGAGCTTGAGGCGAACCTGCCCTTGCAGGACATCGAGCCGCGTAATCCGTCCATTGTTTGGGGTTATTTTGAGTTCTCGCACCCGGAGTGTAGTTTTCTCTAACACCCGAATCGTCCCAAGTCCAGTATCGACCAATAGGGTTGCTGACGAATTCTTACCGGTGGTGATGCTGTCTCCTACAGCAGTTAAGCGATCGCCCACACGGGCAGGGCGAGCCACGTTTTTAGCCGCATAACTCACGTTGCCAGCGACCTGCTGAACTGAAATCCATCGATTCACTCGAACTCGGATACTGTCTTGCTGTGCTGTGCTTTGTGATACAAGCATCATTAACGGTGAGATAACGGCAGCAATAGCGCCGGGTAGAATCCTGCATTTCATAACGCTTTATTGTTGCATATCATCTCACATGTGCCAGAGTAAACAGAGTCAAATTTTACAGTCAAGTTTTTGCCGATCTGAAACAAGTACTTAACCTAATCCGTCACGCTGCTTTCAGGAATGCACTATTTCTATGAATGTAGTCGTTTCATGAATGGACTGGTTGAAAGCTGTAATGCCTCTCAGAGGACGGATTCAGATGGCTCTTGCATTTTTCTACTCAAACTAATATTACCAGTTCTAAAAGTCAAGTTTGAAAGAGGTTGACGACTGCGAACCTTACAGATGGATAGGAGTTATGAAAGTGGGTGCATCTACAAATGATTGGTCTAAAAACGAATAGATTGTGTTAGAAGAATTGAACAAAATCTGCTTGTTTAGCTGTTGAAGTGGGAGTTATGAAGAAAGTATTGACTTTAGGTGCAGTTTCATTGCAAATCAGTGGAGCCTTAATCGCAGGATGGTCAAGCTCAACTGCGGCGGCTCCAGCCCAATTAGCACAAAACGTGACTCCGAAAGCGGTAGATCAAGCTGTTGCCTGTGATGTGCTAGTTGTCGGCGGCGGAATTTCTGGAGTGGCCGCGAGTTATGAAGCGCTAAAAGCGGGGCGAACGGTTTGTTTAACTGAGATTACGGATTGGATTGGCGGACAGCTAACCGCTCAAGGAACCTCTGCCCTCGACGAAAAGCCGACTCAGCGATCGCAGCTTTATTTTCCACAAGGCTACACTGAACTACGGCAGCGCATTCTTGCTCAAAATAACAACAAAAATCCCGGCAGTTGTTGGGTAAGTTTGGTGTGTTTTTTGCCGAAGGAGGGGCACGAGATTCTACAATCTCTCTTGAAAGAAGCTGAAAAGCAAGGCAAAGGAAAGCTTTATCTTTTCCCCAATACGGCGGTCAAATCGCTACAAATTGAAGGGAGCCAGATTCAGTCGGTGCGGGGCATCCAACACAGTCCAGCCGCAGGCGCACCACCGTTAAATACATATCCGTTGTCTCGCACGATTGAAGATAGCTATCGCGAAGCGGACTCTGAGCTATTTAAGAAGAAAATTGTCCGGTTTACGCCGCCTGCATCGGGCAAATGGTCTGTGGTTGAAGCGACCGAAACAGGAGAATTATTAGCCTTAGCGGATCTGCCCTACCAAGTGGGAGTGGATGCGCGATCGTATCGCAATCCGTCGTCGTCGAGCGAGACGGGCAATCCTTACTGCGCTCAGGCGTTGACTTACACGTTTGCAATGGAAGCAACCAAAACTCCGCAAACCGCTCAGCCGCCGGATTTTTATGCTCAATACGAGAAGTCCTATAGTTTCAACGACGAGCGTTACGCTCAGTCGCCCGAACTTGTGTTCACCTATCGTCGCATCGCTAGCCAAAAGCCAAATTCGGGATCTAAAACGGTGCTCCCCGGCGATATCTCGATGCAGAACTGGAGTTGGGGCAACGACTATGCTCCCGGAACCTCGGCAGATAACTATTTGCTGACTCGTGAACAACTGCGTTCAACCGGACAACTTGAACCGGATGGCTGGCTGGGTGGCTACCGGGTCAGCACGCTCAAAGGAGCAGAAGAACAAGCGATCGGCTTTTTCCATTGGTTCCATTCCGGCACGTCCGATGCCAAGCAGCCGATCAAGAAGCCCTATCCCAACATTCGCTATCTTCAAGGCTTCGATTCTCCGATGGGAACGGCGCACGGATTATCGAAATATCCTTACCTGCGCGAGTCTCGTCGGTTAGTCGGTCGCTATGCCTATGGCTATCCCAACGGATTTTTAGTGGATGAAGTCGCGATGTCGCGCAAGAACTTTAAAGATCGGTACTACACTGAAACCTTGTCGCCAGAAGCCTACCGAAATTTAGCCGCCTCGATCGCGGGATTGCGCACTATTGATGTGATTCGCGGCAAGCTTGAGCCGCAGCAGGTCGAAACTCGGGGGCGATCGCACATCTATCCCGATAGTGTGGGCATTGGTCATTACAATCTGGACTTCCACCCCTGCATGGTCGAGTCGCCGCCCGAAAAACCGGGCAATCAGGAGCGTCCTGGAGAACGGCAAGGAGCCGGTGAAGCGTTTCCGTTTCAGATTCCGTTGCGATCGATGATTCCGCCGAAGATCGATAATTTACTTGTGACCGGAAAAAGTATGGCGATGAGTCACATTAGCGCCTCGGCGTACCGAGTTCACGCGATCGAATGGTCGATGGGTGCGGCAGCAGGAACAACAGCCGCCTATTCATTAGAAACGGGAATCATGCCGTATCAGTTAGTGGAAAACTTACCGAGAGCAAATCCTAAGTTAGAGGAATTGCAAAAACGGTTAAACGCGAATGGCAATCCGACTGCGTTTCCAAACACATCGATTCTGAATACGAATTGGAAGGATTGGAAATAAATCTAGGAATCGGGGTTGGTGATCAATGTTGGAATGTTGGTCATTGATACGTCGTCGCGTAGAGGCGCGACATGTCGCGCCTCTACGCGAATTTCCATCGCCTGCGATCGCGTTGAACCGTACCCCGAAACCTATCAAAATCCTGCGGCGATGCCTTCGCCGCGTGGATCAGCCGCTCCTTCCAACAGTCCATCTGGCTGCACGACGATCGCAGTTGCATTGCCCCAGTTGGGTCGCGATTCGTCAATCTGATGTCCGCGCTGTCGCAGTTCTGCAACGGTCAACGGATCAAATCCCCATTGTTCGATCATTAACTTATCAGGCAACCATTGATGATGAATACGGGGGGCGGCAACGGCTTTTTCAGCGCTCATGTTGTAGGCTAAAACGTTCAACACCACCTGCAATACGGTTGTGATAATGGTGCTGCCTCCGGGTGCGCCTGCGGTCATTCGCAAGCGCCCATTTTCGGTCACAATGGTTGGCGTCATGCTGGAGAGCGGAATTTTTCCCGGCGCGATCGCATTGGCCTCTCCGCCGACTAACCCAAAGGCATTCGGTGTATTCGGCGCACTTGCAAAGTCATCCATTTCATTGTTCAGCAGGATTCCGGTTCCTTTTGCCACCACTCCTGCCCCAAATCGAAGATTCACAGTGAACGTCAAACTCACAGAATTGCGATCGCGATCGACAACGGTCAAATGGCTCGTCTCGTTCGACTCGCGAGACAACTGCTGGATTAGTTTTGGATCACCCGCTTTGACTTGACTCGATGGAGTTGCTGTTTTAGGGTTAATTTCTTGCCGCCGAAGTTGGGCGTATTTTGGACTCGTCAACGCTGCAACGGGCACTTTGACAAATGCTGGATCACCTAAATAAGTCGCGCGATCGGCATAGGCAATTCGCATCGATTCTGTCAACAAATGCAATGTATCGGGACTATGCCACCCCAATGTTTTGAGATCAGTTGTTCCAATCAGATTGAGCATCTCAAGTAAATGCACTCCACCGGATGAAGGCGGCGGCATCGAACATACTCTTGCTTTGAGGAAATTGCCGCACACCGGATTTCGCCACGTCGGACGATATTGCTTCAGATCATCGAGCGTAATTAACCCACCGTTGACCGTCATATCCTGCGCGATCGCAGTCGCCGTCTTGCCTGTGTAGAAACTATTGGGATTTTCGGAGAGCGATCGTAACGTTGCCGCTAACTCTTTTTGCACCAAAAGTTCGCCAACTTGCAGCGGCTTTCCGTTGCGGGTAAACAGGCGTCGAGCATCCGCATTTTTTCCTAATATTTCTAAGCGCTCTTGTGAAGCCGTGGCTAAAGGCTTGCTGATCGGAAATCCAGTTTCAGCAATCCGAATTGCGGAGGCCATCACGGTCTTCCAAGGCAACTTCCCATAAGTGCGATGGGCTTCATACAGTCCGGCAACGGTTCCTGGTACGCCCACAGCGAGATGTCCGTCAGTGCTGGCCTTTGGACGCACCTTACCTTGAGCATCGAGATACATCGTGCGGCTGGCTTTGAGAGGAGCCTTTTCGCGAAAATCTAGCGCTCTAGTTTCGTTCTTGTTCGCCTGATACACCAACATAAATCCACCGCCGCCAATTCCGGCTGAAAACGGTTCGACAACAGAGATTGCAAATGTTGTGGCAACAGCCGCATCCACGGCATTTCCTCCTTGTTGCAGCATGGCAAGCCCCGCTTGAGAGGCGAGGGGATGGGCAGAGGCAACCATGCCCTTAGAGGCGCGATCGAGGAAGGGATAGGGAGTATTGGATGTAGGAGATGGGGAAGCGGAGGATTGAGCAATATCTCTAGCGTTCCGCTCTGCGCTGATGGCAGCAGTGATGGTTAGGGGATAAAGAATTGCAACAGAAGTTGAAATACTAAGGCAGATAAATTTGGAGAAATGTGAAAAGGCAAGTCGTTTCATAACTGACATCGATGCAGATTTAATGACGATACCATCAACCCATTTCTGTTACTTTGTTTTCGCAAATTTTGTTGTTTTCGCAAATCTTGTGAATGTCTTTTACATCTATTGCCCTATCCGCTGCCAAAGTTGCTCACTATCCCATACCCTACGCTCCATACTCCAAGCCAAATTAGAAAACACCAGCGCGTCAGCCGCAGCGCTGCCCGAATTCGCTCTGGAGTGATCGGGCGAATGGGTTCGCCTAACAAGGGCTTCGGTTTCTCAAGGCCGCGATAGTAGTTAACACCGCCAACTTGTACCTCTAGCGCGGCAGCGTAAACACACTCGCTCCAACCCGAGTTTGGGCTTGGATCTTGAGCCGCATCCCGTTGACATACCTTCCAGACCTGAATAGGTTTACCCGAAAGAAGACCTAATGTAATCACCGTCAATCGGCAGGGAAGCCAGGTTAAAACATCATCTGTTTTGGCACTAAACCAACCGATTTCAGCATAGGGCGCGGTTCGATAACCGACCATCGAATCGAGTGTACTCGCGGCTTTGTACGCGATCGCGAGTCCAACGCTCCCCACTGGAAAAAATGCTCCGACCAATGCATAGAACAACGGAGCCATCACCCCATCAACCGCATTTTCAGCAACGGTTTCAAACACGGCTCGGAGGATTTCGGGTTCTGATAAGGCGTCTGTATCACGTCCGACGTATAATCGCAGCCGCGATCGCGCCGCTTCCAAGTTTCCCTCGGTCAATGGTTTCAGCACATCTTCCGCCGCATGGCGCAAACTGCGCCCGGCAAAGCAACTGGCAAGTAGAACTACTGCGACTGCAATTCCCAATCCTGAATGAATCGAGTGAGCAATCGCAACGATAATTTGTGCGATCGCACTACTTCCAACAATGAGTGCGATCGCCAACCCAACGCCTGCCCCTTTCCGCAGTATTGGGTGTTTAACAAATCGGAAGGCAGTCGTTGTATATTGACCAATGCTCCAACCCATTACCTGTACCGGATGCAGCCATCCCCACGGATCACCAATCAGATAATCCAATACTGCCGCACTCACTAGAACGATCGCTGCATCCTTCAAATCTGCCTCAACCAAACTCATACCAACTCAGCAAATACTTAAATATCGTACAGACGTTTCGCCGAAACATCTCTTCACGATTTCGCACCATATAGCAATCTGCTGCATTGAAAAATAAATTGGCATCACACAATAAAACTAGCTTCTTCCCCTTGGGCAGCTTGCCAGCTTCGCGCATCGTAATATAAATCTTCTAACGAAATGCTGTACAAGGCTTCTTTCATTTTCTGATGCAGTCGATTCCATAGACTAAACGTGACCCAGTCTCCCGCCTGAGCGCTGTCAGGAGTGCGACGCGGCAACGGATCGATTGTCTCGCCCACCGCCTCTAAAATTTGCCCTAGCGAAATGTGAGCAGGCTGCCTTGCCAGTTGATAGCCGCCTTGGACGCCCCGCACGGAGCAGACAAGTCCTGCCCGTCGCATCTCAATCAGCAGTTTTTCTAAGTAAGGTGCAGGAATATCTTGACGCTGCGCGATCGCGCTCACTGGGGCGGGCTGTTGTTGAGGCTGAAAGCATAAGTCAAGCAGTGCCTTAACGCTGTAATGTCCGCGAGTTGTGAGTTTCATAATCGCAATAGCTACGTATTGATATTTTATGATGTGCAACGGCTGGTTGCACCTTGCATTCAAGTTTTCGAGGTGGTTTCATTCTTCCACTATTTTATCTGGGTACAGTGGTTGGGTTTGCGCTCTCATTGAGATTTCCGCAACTCCATCCGACGATTAGTATGATGTGCATGATGGCAGCCGTGACTGTAGCCATTACAAAGACGCCGATTAGTACAACGGTGATTCTCAGCATTTTGTCGAGGACATCAATGGTGCCGGTGATCCTAATTTCGTGTATTGTTAGTTTCTTGCTGACGACTGAATTGTCGTTAACTAAAATGCAGCGATCGCAGAGTGAGCTTCCTTCAGAATCACGCATTTTCACCAGCGAATCGGCCCCCAATCCGTTCCAGCCGAAGTTTAGTGAATAATTCAACACAACAAAAATTCCTCCAGTGCTACGCTCAGAACACCGGAGGAATTTTTGTTATGCGTCCTACGAAGTCTCGCCTAAATTATGGTCGCATCTTCAGCAACTCTTGTGCTGAGGCGACTAGTTTGATGTAAACATCGGTTATTTCTTGTGCTGGATTTAAGTGAAATGTCCAGACAATGTTGACTTTGAATCCTGCGTACTTCGCAAAGCCCGTCACTTCTACCTGCTCGTCTTGAGTGTCAACAGTCTGCGGAGTGGCTTGCATTCCCTTCGCTTCAGTTTGGAGATAATGCGCGATCGCATCTCTGCCCATCACCTCAGTCTTAAACGGCGCGTGCATGATGGCATCAACCGTAAATAGCTCTGCGGTTGCCTCAAATTCACCTGCGTTAAAGGTTTCAAAATACCGTTGAACCGTTTCAATCTCAATACTCGTAGAATCTAAAGTAACGTCACTCATAGTTCATTCTCATTACGCTTCTACAAATTACGAACTACAACGGGCGTATAATCTTCTCTCCCTGGATTGAAATGCACGACTTGACGAACCAAATTAAACAAAAAGCGTTAGAGCTTGGATTTCACAAAGTTGGAATCGTTCAGGTAGAAGATTTTAAGGACGATACAACTGCAACGGCATCTCTGCGATCGTGGCTCGATCAAGGTTACGCCGCAGATATGGCATGGATGGCAAATCCTAAGCGAGAAGATATCTCTCAGGTGATGCCAGAGGTGCGATCGCTGATCTGTGTAGCGCTTAATTACTACACACCTCACGCTCGACAGGAGGGCAAGGAGTACGCCAAAATTTCTCGCTACGGCTGGGGACGAGACTATCATCGCGTGTTGCAAAAGAAACTCAAAGCGTTGGCCTCGTGGCTAGAAACTCAGGGCGATGGGATTGTGGCTCGTTACTATGCGGATACGGGACCTGTGCAAGATAAAGTCTGGGCGCAGCGTGCTGGGATTGGTTGGATTGCGAAGAACGGTAATGTGATTACGCGGGAGTATGGATCATGGGTGTTTTTGGGTGAGGTGCTGACGAATGTGGAGTTAGAGCGCGATTGCCCGCACACTCACCACTGCGGAACCTGTACGCGATGTATAGAAGCTTGTCCTACTGGCGCAATTACTCAACCCTTTGTCGTTGATGCGAATCGATGTATTGCCTATCACACGATTGAGAATCGGTCTGAAACGTTGCCAGATGCGATCGCGCCTCATCTCAACAATTGGGTCGCTGGCTGCGATATCTGTCAGGATGTCTGTCCTTGGAATCAACGCTTTGCCCAAGAAACCGACGTTGCTGACTTCCAGCCTTACCCGTGGAACGTGAATCCGACGTTAGAAGAATTAGCCGAGATTTCTGATGAAGAGTATGAGCGACGATTTCCAGCTTCTGCATTGCGGCGCATCAAACCTGCAATGCTGCGCCGCAATGCTAGCAGCAATTCTCAGTATGGCGATTCAACAGGTGTTTAGCGGGATGTCTATCTCTAGACCTTCTAGCATGAAGGTGAGCAGATGATCCCAACTGTCGAAATATAATGTAACGGGTCAACGCCCGCAAATCATCAAAGAAGGTCTTACGAGTCGGCAAGTGAGACCGCAGCAACTTGTACTTTTGGTTGAGCAACTCTAGCAACGTGTGGAATAGCAGGGACAGGATATTCAAGGTCGCAAGCCGCGAGGAGAGGTGCTGTTTCCCGTGCCCGAAATTGTGTTCCAGGTTGTAGCCTTTGGTCTTAAGCGTGTTGTTATTTTCGTTTTCGACCTTCCATCAGGTACGCCCTGCTAGAACGATCTCTGCTAGGTTTTCATCGCTCAGCAGGTGATTGGTGGCAAGCGAATTCTTATATGTCACCAATTTAGCGATTACAACACTGAGTCAGAACCTCCACCGAAACCATTGATTATTTCGGATTTGGCTCGTTTCTGTGCTGTTGTTCACACTTTAATCAATAGCTAACTTGAAAGGGAATTACCCATGATGGTACTTTGTAAAATAGCCATCTCGGTTGCATATTAGCTTTTAGTAAGGCGGCAGAATTTTTCAGCGTAGTAGATATCCATACATATGTTTAGCTACTTGATAGAGATCGACTTAAAAACGATCTCTATCAAGTAGCTATTCCGCCCTGAACTGAGGTTCAGGGCGAGACAAAATCGCAGCGAAGAAGCTTTAAAACATGCCCTGGTTTCTTACTGCTATTCAACTAGGACACAGCATTATTTGTTCCTCCGCCTAGTGCCGCCAACTATTCAATTCGGCGTTTCGCCAAAATGTTTCTAATGTGTTTTTTAACTGTATGTTCTGTAATGTATAGCTGCGCCGCAATCTCCCTGTAGGATTTCCCCAGCAGGCGAAGTTGCCAGATTTCGCCTTCACGAGGCGTGAGACTATGTTTCTGAATGTCTGTCCTTGCGAGATTTTGTAGTGCCTGACTGCGATCTTCTAATGTTACCAATATATATGACTGAGACGAATGAGAGCTGTGTTTGACTTGGTCAAACATTGAAGCAGCATTGGTAGCATTAATCGTCAGCCACTGCGATCGAATGCGGATGATGGTCGAATTCATCAGCACTTCAGATTCTGGTATGAGTTTTTGATTTGCGAAGAGTTCATTACTTTCAATCAGCGCTTCACAAACACGCCAAATAGCAGCGGAAAAAACAAATGGCTCAAAGTTATCACTGTGATTAAAAGAATGCTTAATCGAATGACTTTGGTTCAATGTAGGGCATAACTGAGCAGCACGATGATTAAACTGAATAACTTCGCCATTGGTTGTCACAACGATAATGCCATCGATAAATCCCTCGATTACGGCTTGTGTAAAAGCTGAGTGGGATAGTGTCGATCCATTCGTGAACTGATGTAAAGAAGAGCGATCGTGTAATTGAAGAGAAGGCAGTTGAGTAGTAGCAAACACTGTTGTTTCCTCTTGAAGTAGGATTAGGCAGAGACTTCCAAAGATTTGCTTTCAAACTGCGATGCGATCACAAGCTGAAAGCTTACATAGAATTAGAACGAGAACCTAACGAGGAATATTCCAGAACTCCAAAAATTACTATTTAGGAAGCTGATCAAGATAGATTAAGAAGAATAAGAACGAAGCACTTTTAGAAAATATTCCAGACTAAGCGGAAAATTTTCTCTAATTTGCAAATGAGTATTCAAGCGCTCAGTCAGGATTCGTTAGAATTTGATTTCGCCTCTGACCCTAAATTCTGTGTAAATTTTTCATTATTTGATACGGAACATTGCAGTGCAGAACTGAATTGATCCTCCATACGTCTACTAGACTGACCGCCCCGCAGGTTAAAGAGCAATGCCTATGATCTCCAAGCCTTCAGCAGATCCTCCAGCCTCAGAACTGCTGCCCTGGTGGGGCAATGCCGAGCGCTCTGCCAGCCTTCAAGAAAATCACCAGCTAGAAAAACTCTTGGTCGATCGTGAACATCGACGACGGGTAGACCGAATTGCACAAAAGCAAACGCGAGGAACATCTATTCCCTGGGAAGAAGCCGCCCAAACCGCTCACCTAAAACTGGTTCGGGTCGTTCGAGCCGGAAAGTTTCAGGGTGAGAATCCCGATGCTTTCTATCGATGGGCAGCAACGGTAGCACGATTTGAAATCATCGATCTCGTCCGCAAGGAAAGCAACCACCGCTGGACTAGTCTCGACCAAACATTTCCGGGAACCGATACTTCATTATTAGAGACGATCTCTGACGATCTTAACTTACTCGATTCCGTTGAGCAGAGTGATTTAGTGCTCAGAACGATCGATGCGATCGCGGTTCTTGATCAACAGTATCCTGATCGGGGCTACCTTAAACTTTGGCAAGGACAAATCGCGGGCAAAAATCAGTCGCAGCTTGCAGCAGAATTAGGGTTAACCCAAAGTACGATTTCAAAGCGTTGGAAGGAATTAACCAAGCGGCTTGCGGAAGCACTAGGACTACTGCAGCCTGAAGCGGTACAGCATACGAAACTGAGTAAATCCTCTAGTGTTGGCTCCCTTGAAAGCTTGCGGAGCGATCGCAAGCGTACATCAACGCAATGGTAAATGGAGCGTGCCTGAAATTATAAAAAATTGAAGAATGAGTCATAGCCTGGCCTAACTTTCCGTTAATACAATTAGATCCATCTCCCCCTCCCGCTGCCCCTATGTATACAGATGTCATACCCGCCATGCTCCAAACCCTAGAACTTCGGCCTCCTAAACCCGGAGAAATCTGGGAATTAAAACGCTCTGTACAAAGTCCCATTGCTTTTTCCGACGACGACAAGCAGCGTCTTTACTCGGAGACCGCTCGATCGTTTCTATCAGGGATGTCTCCTGCTCGGTATATCATGATTGTTCGAGAAGCTGATCCCGATAGTTTAGAGGATCATTGGCAGACGATCGCAGTGATGGTTCTCTCTGAAGAGACCGGCTTTCTCAGCAATGTGGATGTACTGATTCCCAGCCGCGTTTCAGGGCTAGGACACAATCTACTTGCAGAATCTTGGCATGTGTTGCCGATGTTGACCTGTAATTTGTTGCGACCTGTGGGTCATCGCTTATCTCGTCAACAATTTGATCTGTTACTGGATGTAGGAGATTACTATCATGGGTTACGGGAGTGGTGTCCTACTACTATAGAGCTGGAGCAATCGGCACTGACGATTGGTACAGCCCCTCACTCACCAACCTTCCACAACCATGAAACTGCTTGGAGCGATGTGTTGAGTGTGCCGATCGCTGCATATCATACTTATCTCAATGCTACCCGGCGAATCGAAGTAGCAATGCATTCTGCATTGCAGGTCGAGCGGGATCTTACAGAAAATTCTAGAAATATCCTTCCCACTGCTCAGTCTCTAAAAACAGCCCTAAACCAATGGTTACACAACGCGTTTGCATTGGAGTGGCAAGCATTTTCTGATCTTCTCCGTCCTCAGCCGAATTGGGCACTACGCGGTTCAACTGAGGACGCGACAGAAACTGAGCACTTACCCGCTAATATTCACTTAACGCCAGATGAAATCTCTACGTTAGCTGGGCAACTCTCTCAAGCATCCGATGAACACCAGCGGCGGAAAATTGCTAAACGGCTGGGCAACAGCCCAGTGAAAGATCAAGCCGCGATTCGTGCTTTACTCGATCTGTTGCAAAGTACTCAAGATGATGAAACGGTGTGGGCAGCGATCGAGAGCTTATGGAAAATTGATCCAGGAAACTCTGCGGGCGCAGTTAGACGGGTAAAACGACTCGATTTAGGGATGCAAGTTGCCGGACAAGCGGTAGCCTTGGCAGTTGCCTTAGTGCAGAAAATGAATCAAAGAGTTGGTATTCTCCTACAGGTCTATCCGATTGAGAGTGAACCGTATTTGCCAGCCAATCTGAAACTGATTTTGCTCGATGAAGATGGAACTACCCTTCACGAAGTCACTGCCCGACAAGCCGATATTTGTATTCAGCTTAAATTTAGTGCTCACGCGGGTGAGTCATTTAGTGTCAAAGTTGCGCTGAATGATGCCAGCATTACCGAAGATTTTGTCATTTGATTGCGTCGTTTTCCAAGATTCATGACATTTAGCGAATACACACGGCGGCAGATTTTCAGGTAACGGCAACGAGGTGCTTCTATGTCATCAATGGCAGGTCTAAAAAATTCTGGAAAAAGCTTTCGAGGTCGTTCTTTTCAGGGGCGAGATTTAACGGGGGCAGATTTTAGCGGTGCAGATGTTCGGGGGGCAAACTTTCGAGGTGCCATTCTCACAGGCGCAGATTTTAGTCACGCCAGAGCTGGGTTACAACGTCGGTGGATCATAGCTTGGTGGATTGCCTTATTGCTCCTAATGCCTTTACTGGGATTATTATCGGCGCTTGCAGGTCTTTATCTAGGCTATATTACAACACCTGAAATTACTAATCAGTTTACCTTTCTTCCTAGTGCCGTCATATTCGTCGCTCTTGCAGTTCTCGGCGTAGTCATTTTACGCGAAGGATTACTAGCTGGAATTGGCTCGATCGTAACAACTTGCATTGTTGCGATCGCGGTTAGCAGTATTGGTATTGTTGCAATTCCAAATGTTCGTATCATTGACTTCCTAGATACAATTGCGACTGCCATTACAACACTGGTCTCTATCGTGGTTTGTGTTACAGTCGTTTATCCAACTATTTTTACAGTTATTATCCTGCTTACTAATTCGGCGAAGTCAGCGATTGCTAGTGCTGTTTTTGGTGGATTAGTTGGCATTGTAACGCCCACTCAACGCTATGGCAGTTTACTCTCGGTTATGACCTCTAGTATGGGTGTCGGGGTGTTTTTGCTGATTAGCGTTTATATCGCTTGGCGAGCGTTTTGCGAAGACGACAAACATTTGTTTGTCCATCAAGTTGCAACCTCATTTCTTGCCGTTGGAGGCACAAACTTTTCCGACAGCCATTTAGAGAAAACCAATTTTGCACAAGCTGATCTTAGCTATTGCAGTTTCAGAAACGCTCACCTTCAGCAGACCAATCTTCACACTGCCAAACATCTGAATCGAGCCAATGCTGGAAACACTATATTGTGTGATCCGCGCGTTCGTGACTTGCTCGTGACCCATCGAGGAGCAAATAAAGCTTATATCGCGTGCAATTTTAACGGCGCAAATTTAGCAGGCGTGGATTTGACGAATGCGAATTTGACCGGAGCCAATTTGCAACAAGCAACGCTAGAAGGGGCTTGGCTAGAACGATCAAATCTCACCAATACCCAAGCCTTGCAAACTAACTTTAAAGGTGCCACGCTCACGGGAGCCTGCCTGGAAGGATGGAATATCGACAGTACAACCCAGCTAGACGGCGTGATCTGTGATTTTGTCTATCTACTAAATCGATCGCGGGAGCGTCGTCCTAGCAGTGGAGAATTTGCTCCCGGTGAGTTTGCTAAGCTCTTTCAAGAAGTGGTTGATACGATCGATTTAATCTTTCGCAATGGCATCGATTGGAAAGCTTTTTCTAGTTCATTTGAGCAATTGCAAATTGAGAACGAAGGCATTGCGCTTCAGGTCAGAAGCATTGAGAACAAGGGTGATGGAGTAATTGTTGTTCGAGTGAATTCACCACCAGATGCAGATAAACAGAAATTACATGCTGAATTTACTCAAAGCTATCAACTCGCTCTAGAAGCATTAGACGGGAAATATCGCGCGGAATTAAAACAAAAGGATGAACAAATTGACTTCTATCAACAGCAGCAAAAGAATCTAACCGACATTATTCAGCAAATCGTCCGACCTGAACCGCTGAACTTGCCGCAGAAAGCCGGAAAGATCGTCATTCTCAATCTGGGACGAGGAGACTTTAGAACGGGGTTTGCGGTTACGCTGCAGATGGGTGAAGAAGGAGCGTTGCCGTCTATCCAAGTTGCTGCAGAATTGCCTTCTGCGCCGTACCTTCTAGAAGCTTATCAGCAGTGGCAATTAGCGTATCGCAAAAGCCTTAAGGCATCATTTCGATTGGATATTCCAGCGACCCAAATTACGAATATTAGCAATAGCGAGTTTTTCAAGGAGTGTGATGAAGTTGCAGCTCAGTTAAAAACCGGACTGAATCGGTGGTTAAACACGGATGAATTCCGCCCCATCAAAGAACGTATGCTGGAAAAGCTCAGTCCAGCAGAGCCAATTCGGATCATTATTCAAACTGAAAATATCCAGCTTCGTCGGATGCCCTGGATGGTGTGGGATCTCTGCGATCGCTATCCAAAAGCTGAGATCGCCCTAAGTCAGTCTGCCTTTGAAACAGTTGGCAAGAAAAACCGTTTAAACTCGAAGGTGAGAATTTTAGCAATTTTGGGGAACAGCTTAGGAATTGATGTTCAGGCAGATCGCGCTTTACTGCAGCAGCTACCCAATGCAGATGTAACATTTCTGGTAGAACCGAAACGCCAGGATCTCAACGAACAGCTTTGGCAGCAATCTTGGGATATTCTTTTCTTTGCAGGACATAGCGCCAGTCAGCCCGATGCAGAGACCGGCCATCTCTGGATTAACCAGAGCGATCGCTTAACCATTCCTCAAATCAAACATGGTCTTAGGTATGCGATTTCGCATGGATTAAGACTGGCGATCCTGAATTCTTGTGATGGGATTGGGCTGGCAGAGGATTTAACTGATCTGCATATTCCAGAGATGATTGTGATGCGAGAGCCAATTCCCGATCAAGTCGCTCAGATATTTCTCAAAAACTTTCTAACTGCTTTTTCGAGCGGCAAACCGTTCTACCAAGCTGTGCGCGAAGCAAGGGAACGCCTGCAAGGTTTGGAAGGACAGTTCCCCTGTGCAACATGGATTCCAGTGATCTGCCAAAATCCAGCGGAGATTCCACTCACATGGCAAGAGTATGTTCAGGAGGCATTGTCACCTTAACCGAGTATGTTCAAAGTTAAGCATGATAATCCTTGAACATTCAGCGTTTCTCAATATTACGCAACAGATTTCACACAAACGATTTCTTGCCTTTCACACAAGCGATTTCTCACCACTTCTCAAATCGTTGGGGTCGTGTTCTAGACATGGGGACGAGGATCAGGGAGAATAGGACGACTTGA